>JAOPYP010000608.1 GCA_025964635.1 Actinomycetes bacterium
TGATCAACCGATTGGTGTCGTTGGGGCGACACTGATCGGTTGATCACGAAGCGGAGGCGGCAGCCCGGAAGGCTCGGTGCCAGCCTCAGAAGCCCCTCTGGCCACACCAGTCGCCCCGCCCCCAACAGCAGCCTCACCCTGATCGTGATCAACCGATTGGTGTCGTTGGGGCGACACCGATCGGTTGATCACGAAGCGGAGGCGGCAGCCCCGAAGGCGCGGTGCCAGCCTCGGGAGGCTAGTGGGACTGATGGGGCTGGGCGGACGAAGACGCGGTCAGCGGCGGCCGCCGGCCGGGCGCATGAGCCGGCGGGCGGCCTCGGTCAGGCTGCCGGACAGCGACGGGTAGACCGCGAACGTGTGGGCCATCTGATCCACGGTCAGCGACTGCTCCACAGCCAGCGAAACGCCCAGGATCAGCTCGCTGGCCCGCGGCGCGACCACGACCCCGCCGAGCACGATGCCCGTCCCGCGCCGGGCGAACAGCTTCACGAACCCGTCCCGGAAGCCCTGCATCTTGGCCCGCGCGTTGGTGGCCAGCGGCAGCTTCACCGCCACCGCGTCCTCGGCGCCGGATTCGACCGCGTCCGCCGTCACCCCGACGGTCGCGATCTCCGGGTCCGTGAAGATCGTCGCGGCCACGTGGTCCAGCCTGATCGGCTGCACGGCCTCGCCCAGCGTGTGCCACATGGCGATCCGGCCCTGCATGGCCGCCACCGACGCGAGCATCATCACGCCGGTGCAGTCGCCGGCCGCGTACACCCCGCGGGCGGTGGTCCGCGACACCCGGTCCACCTCGACGAACCCCCGGCCGTCCAGGGTGACCCCGGCCGCCTCCAGGCCCAGGCCCCGGGTGGCGGGCACCATGCCCACGGTCAGCAGGCAGTGCGAGCCGCGCACGGTCCGCCCGCCCTCCAGGGTGACCACCACGCCGTCGCGGGTCCGCTTGACCCCGGCCGCGCGGGACCGGCTCAGCACGGTCATCCCGCGGCGCCGGAACACGTCCTCCACCACCACCGCGGCGTCCGCGTCCTCGTGGGGCAGCACCCGCTCCCGCGACGAGACCAGGGTGACCTGGGAACCGAGGGCCTGGTAGGCGCTGGCGAACTCGGCGCCGGTCACACCGGAGCCGACCACGATGAGCTCGGGGGGCAGTTCGGGAAGGTCGTAGAGCTGCCGCCAGTTCAGGATGCGCTCGCCATCCGGCTCCGCGCCGGGCAGCGCCCGGGGCATCGCGCCGGTGGCAATCAGCACGGCCCCGGCCTGGATCCGCTGGCCGCCCGCGGCGACCGTGTCCGGTCCGGCCAGCGTGCCGCGGCCGGTGATGATCTCCACGCCCTCGGCGGCCAGCCGCTTCGCCACGTCCGCGGACTGGGCCTGGGCCAGGGCCTTCACCCGGGCGTACAGCCGGGGCGCGTCCACCTGAGCCTGCCCGCGCCCGGAGACGCCCCCGCCGCCCGGAACCGCGCCGATCCGGATGCCGAGGTCCGCCGCGCCGTGCACTACGGACATGGTGGCCGAGGTGGCGATGAGGGTCTTGGAGGGTACGCAGTCGGTCAGCACGCACGCGCCACCCAGGCCGTCGCTGTCCACCACGGTCACCTGGGCGCCGAGCTGGGCGGCCACCAGGGCCGCCTCGTACCCGCCCGGGCCACCTCCCAGGATCACGATTCTCTCGTGCGGCTGGCTCACGCTGCCTCATTCTTCCCGGCCGCCTGGACGCCACGGACGCCGCCCTGCCAGTGACGGGCGCCGCGCTGCCAGTGGGCGCAGCCCTCCCGGTGACGGCCCTGCCCTCCCGGTAGCGAAGGCCGGTCATCTCGTCACCGGAGATCCGCCGCAACGACCCGCGGCTCGTTACGCTGGTGAGCCGTGGAGCTGTACGCGGCGTATGCCACCAATATGGACCCTTCGCTCATGGCCGAGCGCTGCCCGCATTCGCCGATGCGCGGCCACGGCTGGCTGGAAGGCTGGCGGCTCACCTTCGGCGGCGAGGACATCAGCTGGGAAGGCGCCCTGGCCACGGTCGTGGAGGACGTCGCCGAGCGGGTGTTCGTGGTCCTGTACGAACTGCACGACCTGGATCAGCAGGTCCTGGACCACTGGGACGGCGTGCACCTGGGCTACTTCCAGAAGATCCGGGTCCGGGTGCAGACCCTGGACGGCGACGTGGCGGCCTGGCTCTACGTGCTCAACGACTACGAGGGCGGCCTGCCCTCGGCGCGTTACCTGGGCATCGTGGCCGACGCGGCCGAGCTGGCGGGCGCACCCGCCGACTACGTGGCCGGGCTGCGCGCCCGGCCCTGCACGTCACTGGGGGCCTGACGACGGGGCAGGAACCGGCTCAGATCCGCAGGAACGAGGCGATCGCGGCCCGCAGCGACCGCGCGTCGAGGCCGTGCGCCGCCTGATGCTCGGCCGGCGTGCCGTACCGGCGCAGCTCGCGGCGGCCGACGCCGAGTCCCAGGATCCGGTGCGGGAGGTCGCGCAGCGCGTCCGCCACCGCCGGCACCGAGGTCCCGGCCAGGTACGGCTCGACCAGCACCACGTCCGGTGCCTGCAGGCCGGCCCGCAACATCTCCGCGTCCAGCGGCCGGATGGTGGCCGCGTACAGCACGGTGACGTCGAACCCGAGGGTCGCGTCCACCACGGCGTCCGCCAGCGGGCCGACCGCGAGCACGGTGCCCCGGCGCCCGCTGCGCAGCATGGTGAGCCGGCCGGGCTCGCCGTCCAGCGGCACCGCGTTGGTTTCCGTGGACAGCCGCACGTAGACCAGCCCGGTCCCGCGGGCCGCCGCGCGGATCTGGCGCTCGGCCTCGTCGGGATGCCCGGGGACGTGCACGGTCCAGCCGGGCAGCGTGTTCAGCAGCGCCACGTCGCCCGGTGACTGGTGGGTGCGGCAGTTGTCGGAGTAGTCGTAGGACGCGCCCGCGCTGACCAGCACCGCTCCCCCGGCCGCGGCCTGATGGTTCAGGTCCAGCTTGATCTGCTCGAAGGGCCGCTCGACGAGGAAGCTGGCGAACGTGTGCGCGATCGGCCGCATGCCGGTCAGGGACAGCCCGCCCGCCACGCTGACCAGCAGCTGCTCCCGGATGCCCACGTTGATCACGCGATCCGGGAAGCGGGCCGCGGCCGGCCCGAAGAGGTCGGCCGAGATGTCGGCGGCCACCACGGCCAGCCGGGGATCCTCGGCCAGCAGGCGGCTCGTGACCGCAGCGAAGCGTTCCCGCATAGTCTCCATGACCGTCCCCTATGGCTTCGGCGCGGCTGATCGCTTCGGCGCGGCTGGCCGCCCGGGCGCAGCTGGCCGCGCAGGCGCGGACTTGGGCTCGACGACGGCGGCCACCATGTGCGGGCGGCCGGGATGCGGCGCGGTGAGCGCGGCCTCCAGCGCGTCGTGATCGCGCCCGGAGACCCGGCATGCCGACCAGCCCTCGACGGCGAACCGGGCTTCCACCCCGCCCGGCCAGCCGTAGGTCGACGAGGCGTTGTCCACGACCACCACGTGCAGCGCGTCCAGCCGTGCGGCCCGGGCGAACGCGATCGCCTCGTGGTTGGATCCCTCGTCCAGTTCGGCGTCCCCCACCAGCACGAACACCCGCGAGTCAGTCAGGTCCCGGGCCCGGAGCCCGAGGGCCACCCCGGCCGCCAGCGGCAGCCCGTGACCGAGCGAGCCGCTGGAGATCTCCACCCCGGGGATCAGGGTCCGGTCCGGGTGCAGCCCGAGGGCCGAGCCGAACGCGCCGAAGCCGGGCAGGTCCGCGGGGTCCACGAAGCCCTTGGCCGCCAGCACCGCGTAGTACGCCATCGGCCCGTGCCCCTTGGACAGCAGGAACCGGTCCCGCACGTCGTCATCGGCGGTCTGCGGCGTGACCCGCAGCACCCGGTCGTAGAGCACCCAGAGCACGTCCAGGGTGGAGGTGGCCGCCTGGTCGTGCTTGTCGTCCCCGGTCATCAGCGACATCAGGCCCGGCAGGCCGGCGAAGGTGGCGGGCGGGCGATGGTCCGCGGTCGTCGTCATGAGCCCATGCTCGGGCTTAAAGCGCACTTCAAGTCAAGGCGGTTCCGCGCCCGGCGGGGACCGGGCCGGTCCCGGGGCGGCGGCGGCCCGCACCTGGCCCGGCCGCCGGCCGGCCTCAGGCCAGCGTCACGACCAGCAGCATCAGCAACGGAACCGCCATCGCCGCGATGGGGCCCCAGGTCCAGCGGACCTGGAGGCCGGCGGGAGCGGACTCCGGGGCGGCGGCGGAGCGCTGCATCCGGGCCCGTTCGTCCAGCTGCCGGGCGATGAACTCGGCCGCTGATCCCGCGACGGCCGCCTGGGCCGCATCGGGAATCCTGGCGGAGCCGGGCTCCGGGGTCATCCCCCGGCGGGCGGCCCGCCGGGCCCGCAGCTCGCTGCGGGTCCTGGAGCGTCCCGACGACAGCACCGCCCAGCTATGCACGATCCGGTCGCCAGCCGGGCCGCGGTAGTGGACCCGGACGTTGTGCACCAGGTCCACCTGGGTCACCGCGGACCACGGCAGCACGTGCACCCGCAGCGGGTTCACCACGGTGACGCCCGGGGCGCCGGCCACGATCCGGGGACGCAGCGCGCAGGCGTACAGGATCCCGGTGATCGCGAGGATCACGACGGCCGTGACCAGGGCCGCGTGGTTATGGTGGCCCAGCGCGAGCACGACCAGCAGCACGGCCGCGAACACGGTCCACGCCCACCACGCCACCCGGGATCCGGCCGTCCGGTAGACCTGCCGCCCGCTGAGCAGATCCTGCCGCGAAAACACCGCCACCGCGCTCCATGTCACCGGGCCTGGCCGGCCTGGGTCACCCGGGCTGGCCCGCCTGGCCCGGCCGCTGGCCCGCTTGCCGTCGAACCGTCGGCTCAGCCTACGCGGCCCGGACCCCGCCCCCGCGGCCACCTCGGGCCGCGCGCCGCGTTCGTCCGGGGCCACGCATCCCGGCGGCCGCGCCAGCGGCGGCCAGCATGCTCTGGCTCAGGGGCCAGAACACGATAGCGGGCCGGCGATTTATGCCGATGACCTATGCAACCGCGGGCGGGTGGCGCATGCTGAGCGGACCCGCGGGAGGCGCCGTCCCAGCCGGCCCTCGGCGCGGCCGGTGACGCCGCCTGGGAGGCTTGGAAGGTCAGGATGAGCATCCTGGGTACCCGGGTGGTACGGACCGAGGATCCGCGCTTGCTGACGGCCGGCGGTACCTACGTCGACGATCTCCGGGTGCCGGAACTGGCCGGGGCGGCGCGGGTCACGTTCGTGCGGAGCCCCGTCGCCCACGCGAGGATCACCGGCCTGGACACCTCGGCCGCGCTGGCTGCGCCGGGCGTGCTGGCCGTGTTCACCGCCCAGGACATGGACGACCTGCCCCCGCCGCCCCCGGATGGCGAGGGCGGCCCGGACGGCAGTGAAGGGGGGCCCGTGCCGCTCGGCGGCCCGTGGGCCGAGCCGTTGCTCGCCGCCGACCGGGTGCGGTTCGTCGGTGAGCCGGTGGCGATCGTGCTCACCAGCGACAGCTACCAGGGCGAAGACGCGGCCGAGCTGGTCAGCGTGGACTATGCGCCGCTGCCCGCGGTGGTGGGCTTCGCCAGCGCGCTGAACCCGCAGGCACTTCTGTTCCCCGGGACGGACTCGAACGTGCCGGTGAGCGCCGGCCCGGCCGCCGATGGGGCCGCCTTCGGCGGCTGTGACGTGGTGATCGAGCACACCATTGAGAACCAGCGGCTCGCTCCGGTCCCGCTGGAGGGCCGCGCCGCGGCCGCCGGGTGGGCCGATGGCCGGCTGACCGTGTGGCTGAGCACCCAGAACGCGCAGATCTCGCGGTTCATCCTGGCCGGGCAGCTCGGCCTCGACCCCGCCGCGATCAGGGTGATCACTCCCGACGTGGGCGGCGGGTTCGGGGCCAAGGTCGGGCTGGACCGGGACGGGATCACCGTCGCCTGGGCGGCCCGGCGCACCGGCCGGGCGGTCCGCTGGGCGGAAACACGCCGCGAGAACCTGATCGGGATGACGCACGGGCGGGCCCAGCGGCAGACCCTCACCCTCGGCGGGACGCGGGACGGGCGTCTCCTCGCCTACCGGCTCGAGATCATCCAGGACACCGGGGCCTACCCGCGGATGAGCGGCTTCCTGCCCAGCCTGACCAGCCTGATGGCCGTCGGCCCGTACCGGATCCCGCACGTGGAGACCGCGTTCCGGGTAGTGGTGACGAACACCACGCCGATCTCCGCCTACCGGGGGGCCGGGCGCCCCGAGGCCACGGCCGCGATCGAGCGGGCCGTCGACTTGTTCGCCGCCGAGATCGGCATGGACCCGGCCGAGGTACGGCGCCGGAACCTGATCCCGGCGGGCAGCTTCCCCTACACGACCGCGAGCGGGGCGGTGTACGACAGCGGCGACTACGTGCGGGCCCTGGACGCGGTGCTGGCCGGCGCAGGTTATCCCGCGCTGCGGGAGGAGCAGGCCCGCCGCCGCGAGCGCGGCGACGTGCTGCAGCTCGGCCTGGGCCTGGCCAGCTACGTGGAGATCACCGCGGGCGACGCGGCCGCCGGGGAAACCGCTCGGCTCGTCGTGCACGGGGACGGCTCGGCCACGGTGTACACCGGCAGTTCCGCGCACGGCCAGGGCCACCACACGGCCTGGGCCATGCTCGTCCAGGCTGAGCTGGGCATCCCGATGGCCCGGGTCGCCGTGATCCACGGGGACACCGACGTCATCCCGCAGGGCGTGGGCACCTACGCGTCCCGGTCGCTGCAACTCGGCGGGGTCGCCGTGCACATGGCGGCGCTCGACGTGAAGGAGCAGGCCCGGCGGCTGGCGGCGCACCTGCTCGAGGCCAGCGAGGCCGACCTGGAGCTGGACGCCGGGAGCGGCATCTGGCAGGTCCGCGGGGACCCCGCGACCGGCCAGACCTGGGCTGAGGTCGCGAGGCACGCTGGACCGGACGGCCTGGCCGCCGCCGTGGAGTACACCGGGGGACGGCCCACCTTCCCGTTCGGCACCCATCTCGCGGTGGCCGAGGTCGACACCGAGACGGGCCAGGCCCGGCTGCTCCGGCTGGTGACCGTGGACGACGCCGGGACGGTGGTCAACCCGGTGCTGGCCGAGGGTCAGCGGCACGGCGGGATCGCCCAGGGGGTGGCGCAGGCGCTGCTGGAGGAGATGGTCTACGACGACGACGGTAACCCGCTGACCAGCACGCTCGCGGACTACGCCATCATCACCGCGGCGGAGCTGCCGAGCTTCGAGCTGCTGGCCAGCGAAACCCCCACCGACATCAACCCGCTGGGCGCCAAGGGCATCGGCGAGGCGGGCACGATCGGCGCCACGCCCGCCACCCAGAACGCGGTCATCGACGCGGTCAGCCACCTCGGTGTGCGCCACATCGACATGCCGGCCACGCCCGCCCGCGTCTGGGCCGCGATCAGCGCGGCGAAGCAGGCCCGGTGACGGGCAGGCGATGACGGGAGGCCAGCGCGGGGCGCCGCGCTAGCTGGGCCTAGGCGCGGGCCCCGTCCGACAGCGGCTCGGGGGCGACCGAGCTGCCCCGGACGGCAGCCAGCGCGGCGGCGGCCAGCAGCCGTACCCCGATGCCGATCGCTCGCTCGTCCACGTCGAACGCGGGCTGGTGGATGTCGAAGTCCTGGCCGGACCCGGGGACCCGGGTGCCCAGCCGGGCCAGCGAGCCGGGTATCGACTCCAGGTACCACGCGAAGTCCTCGCCACCCAGGCTCTGCTGGGTGGTGGTGACCGCCTCCGGGCCGAGCACCCGCTCGGCCGCCGCGGACAGCAGCGCCGTGCTCGACGGCTCGTTCACGGTGGGCGGCACGCTCCGCTGGTAGGCCAGGTCGGCGATGACCCCGTAGGCACTGGCCACCGACTCGATCAGGGCCTTGAGCAGGTCCGGGGCCTCGTGCCAGGCCTTGTCGTCGAGGCAGCGCACGGTGCCCTCCACCACCCCGTCGTCGGGGATGGAGTTGGCCCCGGTGCCGGCGCTCACCCGGCCCCACACCAGGCTGAGGCTGGACCGCGGGTCCACCCGCCGGGACAGCGCGGCAGGCAGCTCGGTGACGATCTTCCCCAGCGCGTAGACCAGGTCGGCAGTCAAATGGGGCCGGGCGGTATGTCCGCCCGGCCCGGTCACCCGGACAGTGATGCGATCGCAGGCGGCGGTGATGGGGCCGCTGCGCACCCCGACCTTCCCGGCGTCCAGGCGCGGATCGCAGTGCAGGCCGAAGATGCGGTCGACCGAGGCGATGCCGCCCGCCGCCATCACGTCCAGGGCGCCGCCCGCCACCTCCTCGGCCGGCTGGAAGATGAGCCGGACCCGTCCCGGCAGCCGGCCCGCGGCGGCCTGCTGGGCGAGAAACAGCCCCGCGCCCAGCACGATGGTGGTGTGCACGTCGTGCCCGCAGGCGTGGCACGCGTTGGGCACCGTCGAGCGGTACGGGACCTGCTTCTCGTCGCTGAGCGGCAGCGCGTCCAGGTCGGCCCGCAATGCCACCAGCGGCCCGCTGTCCCGCCGGTCGCCGATGTCCGCGATCAGCCCGGTTCCCTTGGGCAGGATCATGGGCCGCAGGCCCGCGGCGGCCAGGCGCAGCGCGATCCGCCGGGTGGCCCGGTGCTCGTGGTAGCCGAGCTCGGGATGAGCGTGCATGTCGCGGCGGAAGTCGATCAGCTCAGCGTCGTGCGCGGTCAGGAACGAGCCGAGATCCGCGCGCAGAGCGTCATTCGGCATTCGCCACCTCCCCCGGGCGGACAAACCGGTCCTCGGCAAACTCCGTGACCAGCGCGTCAACCACGTCTGTCAGCCCCCCGCCCGTTGCCACCACGGCCCGCTGCCGCTCGTAGGAGGCGCCCCGTTCGAGCACCTCGCCGAGCACGTCCAGTTCGTCCGCGCAGCCCAGCCGCTGCGCGACCGGCTGTATCTCCAGGAACAGCTCGTACAGCTCATCGCGCAGCGGCGCGGTCGACCCCGCCGCGTCCGTGATCACGATGGCGTCGAGGCCGTACCTGGTCGCCCGCCAGCGGTTGTCCCGGATGACCCAGGACGGCTGGCTGGGCAGCCGGTAACCACGGTCAAGCTGCGTGTCGAACAGGTGAACCAGGCTCTGCGACAGCGCGGCGACCATGCCGACCTCCCGCAGCGTCGGAACCCCGTCGAACATGCGGATCTCGACCGTGCCGAAGTCAGGGTGTGGCCGGACATCCCACCACACTTCCTTGATGCTCCGGATGGTCCCGGCCCGCAGCAGCGTGTCCATGTACTCCTCGAACTCACTCCAATCCGCCAGCAATTGCGGCGGACCTGCGGTCGGCAACCCGCCGAAGATGACCGCCCTGCTCGAGGCGAGCCCGGTGTCGTGCCCTCCCCAGAACGGGCTCGACGCGGTCAGCGCGAGGAAATGCGGCAGATAAGCGGCGAGAGCGTTGACGATCGGAATCGCCTTGCTGCCATCACGAAGCCCCACGTGGACATGCACACCAAAGGTCTGAATCCGGCGGGCCAGCCACTGCATCTGCTCGACGAGTTCCGCATAGCGCTGAGCGGGCGCCATCTTGGCATCCCGCCAATCGCTGACAGGATGTGTTCCGGCGCAGGCCAGCATCGTACCGCGCATATCCGTGATCCGCTGAAGGTCAGCAATTGTCGCGGCTAGGTCGGCTACGGCCTCGGATACCGTACTGCAGACGCCGGTGACCACCTCGACCGTGGACTGCATGAGCTCGTCATGAATCTTGGGCTGCGGCCCGGCTTCGTCCCGGCCCCGCAGGGCCGAGATGACCTCGCGCGCATCCTGGCGCAGCAGCTTGCTGGCGGAATCGATGAGCTGAAGCTCCCATTCGACGCCCAGCGTCGCGCCCCGGGAGGGGTTCCACCAGATAGCCACCGCTGACCTCCTCCTGGTCATCACCCCGGGGCTGGCCCTCACCCCCGGGGCTGCGCGGCTCACCGCACCGGCGCCCCGCTACTAATATGTCTAGTACCGGTAACTCTCGGTAAGCGCGGTCGCGCGGCGTAACGAAAGCTCCCTGGCGTGACATGATCCGGCGGCCTGGTCAGCCGAGGTCGGGCGGCTGGTAGCGGCCCCAGACCTCGCGGAGCGCGTCGCACACCTCGCCCACGGTGGCCCGGTGCCGCAGCGCCTCGCGCAGCGGCACCAGCAGGTTCTGGCTGCCGGTGGCGGCCTTCTTCAGGTCGTCGATGCGGCGGCGGAACTCACCGGCGTCCCGCTCGCTGCGCAGCGCGGCCAGCCGGCGGGCCTGCCGCTGCTCGAGCTCGGGATCGAACCGCAACGGCTCGTAGGGCTCGTCGCTGGGCACGGTGAACTTGTTCACCCCGACCACCACCCGCTCCCCGGCGTCGATCTCCCGGGTCACCTGGTAGGCCGAGCGCTCGATCTCGGCCTTCTGGAAGCCCTGCTCGATGGCCGCGACCGCACCACCAAGGTCCTCGACCCGGGCCATCAGCTCCTCCGCCGCGTCCGCGACGTCGTCGGTCATCGATTCCACCGCGTAGGAACCGGCGAACGGGTCCACGGTGGCGGTGAGGTCGGTCTCGTTGGCGATCACCTGCTGGGTGCGGACCGCGAGCCGGGCCGCCTTCTGGCTGGGCAGCGCGATGGCCTCGTCGTAGGCGTTGGTGTGCAGCGACTGGGTGCCGCCCAGCACGGCGGCGAGGGCCTGCACGGTGACCCGGGTCAGGTTGACCTCCGGCTGCTGCGCGGTCAGCTGGACCCCGGCCGTCTGGGTGTGGAACCGGAGCATCTGGGACTTCGGGTCCCGGGCCCCGAACTCCTCCCGCATGATCCGCGCCCACAGCCGCCGGGCGGCCCGGAACTTGGCCACCTCCTCCAGCAGCGTGGTGCGGGCCACGAAGAAGAACGACAGGCGCGGCGCGAACTCGTCCACGGCCAGCCCGGAGCGCACCGCGGCGCGCACGTACTCCTTGGCGTTGGCCAGCGTGAAGGCGATCTCCTGGACCGGCGTGGCGCCGGCCTCCGCCATGTGGTACCCGGAGATCGAGATCGTGTTCCAGCGCGGGATCTCCGCCCGGCAGTAGGCGAACGTGTCCGCGACCAGGCGCAGCGACGGGACGGGGGGATAGATGTAGGTTCCGCGGGCGATGTACTCCTTGAGGATGTCGTTCTGGATCGTCCCGGTCAGCGAGGCCGCGGGCACACCCTGTTCCTCGGCCACCAGCTGGTAGAGCAGGAGCAGCAGGGCCGCCGGGGCGTTGATCGTCATCGACGTGGAGACCTCGCCCAGCGGGATGCCGCGCAGCAGGATCCGCATGTCCTCTACGGAGTCGATGGCCACGCCGACCTTGCCGACCTCCCCGTGGGCCAGCGGGGCGTCGGAGTCGTACCCCATCTGGGTCGGCAGGTCGAAGGCGACCGACAGGCCCGTGGTCCCCGCCTCGATCAGCTCGTGGTACCGCCGGTTGGAGTCCTCCGCGGTGGCGAACCCGGCATACTGCCGCATGGTCCACGGCCGGGTGGTGTACATCGTGGGGTACACGCCCCGGGTGAACGGGTATTGCCCGGGTGGCCCGAGCTTTTCCGCCGGGTCGAAGCCAGCTGGCTGACCGGGTCCGTACACGGGCTCGACCGGCAGCCCTGACTCCGACTCACGTCCCATGAGCCAAGGTTAAATGGCTGGTACTCCAGAACCTAAGCGAGCTTCGCCACACTGGGCCCGCACGAGGATCCCGGCCCATCGGGACCCATACTCAGAGTGACAATTCTAGCATGATTGACTACTCTACGTGAGCAGAACGGCAACGTTGCCGGGACTGATCCGGGCGGCCCGGCCCGCCCGGATGCGGCGTTCCCGGGCCGGCGCAGTCGCCACGGCGGCCGCGCTGCTCGCCGCGGTTCCCCTGGCGGCCCCGCCGGCACTGGCCGGCACCGTGGTGGGCGGCCCGGAACTGGCGGGCCGGGGCGTCATCGTGCACTACCCGGCCCACGGGGCCCGGCGGCTGCCCTCCGTGCGCGCCTCCGCCTACGTGGTCGCGGACGCGGGAACCGGGCGGGTGCTGGCGGCCAAGGACCCGCACGGGCATTTCCTGCCGGCCAGCACGCTGAAGGTGCTGACCGCGGACGCGCTGATGCCGGTGCTGAAGCCGGACGCGAGCGTGGTCACCTCAGGGCTGGCCGCGGACGTCGAGCCGAACAAGGTGGGGCTGGTCAAGGGCCACGCGTACAAGGTGTCCGACCTGTTCCAGGCCCTGCTGCTGATCTCCGCCAACGACGCGGCGATCGCCCTCGCCCAGGCGGCCGGGTCCTACGCCAAGGGCGTGGCCCTGATGAACGCCGAGGCGCGCCGGCTTCAGGCGGATGACACGGTGGCCGTGCGGCCGAACGGGCTGAACGCCACCGGGCAGCACACCTCCGCCTACGACCTGGCCCTGTTCGCCCGGCAGGCGCTGACCATGCGTGAGTTCATGCGGATCGAGGCGACCCGGACGGCCATGTTCCCGCTGCACCGCCGCCACTCGATCGAGTTGTTCAACCAGAACACGATGCTGGACACGTACCGCGGCGACCTCGGCGGGAAGATCGGCTGGACCACCGCGTCGGAGACCACGTTCATCGCCTGGGCCCGCCGGGACGGCCACACGCTGATCGTGACCCTGATGCACTGCGTCCCGCTCACCGAGATGACCTACGCCGCCAGGCTGCTGAACTGGGGCTTCGCCATGGACGGGAAGGTCACCCCGGTCGGGACGCTGGCCCGGCCGCTGCCCGCCTCAGCCACCTCGCCACCGTCGTCGGGGGGCACGGTCCCCGCGGCCGACGAGGCTGGCCAGCTGGGGGCCAGCCAGCACGGAGCTAGTGGGCACGGGG
>JAOPYP010000627.1 GCA_025964635.1 Actinomycetes bacterium
GTCAGGCTGTACGGAATGGTCAGCCTGGAGGTGTTCGGCCACCTGAACTTCGCGCTGGAGGACGCCGCGCCCATGTTCGAGATCACGCTGGCCGAGCTGGCCAAGCTGGTCAACCTGGAGTACCCGCACCCAGAGCCGTGAGCCTGCCGTCCGGGTGGCGGCATTTATCCCGCTCGGCGTTTCATCCCGCTCGCGGCGTTTGCCCCGGGGATCCAGTGTTCATCCGGTGGTTCGGCGTTTACCGGAGGTTGGCTGCGTGCGGTCCCTGGTGGCTTGGTGGTTGTTCCCGGTATTGGGCGGGGGTGGTGGTGTGGCTGCGGTGGCCGGGAGTGGGTCCAGGCGAGGGGTGCCGGGCTGGTCGTGGGTGACGGTCGAGCCGGGGACTTGCTTGGTGCGGTGGTCGTGGCGGCATGCGGGATACCGGTGTCATCCCCACCGGTGGTCCGCCGCTGCAAGAGCACCCGGCGTGCGGCGCACACCCACCCGCCGATCCGTACGCCAGGCGAGGCTGCGGCCTGCTAGAGAGCCAGCCCTGTAGGCCGTCGCGCAACTTCAGCGTGCGCAAGGCGCCTGGCAACGCCTGGTCCGGCAGCATCCGTCTTCACCCTGGGGAAAACCCCAGGGTGAAGACGGATGATTTCCCCGTTCCGCGCGGCGCGCCGGGTTCATAGCGTGATCTGGCGAGAGCACGCAGCCGTGTGCCTGGTGACCGGGTGAGCTAGCTCCCTTGTCCGCTGGAGGTTTCCCGATGATTGAGGCGCGTGGCCTGACCAAACGTTACGGCCGGGTGCTGGCGGTTGATGCGCTGAGTTTCGACGTCCGGCCCGGCGTGGTGACTGGTTTCCTGGGCCCGAACGGGTCGGGGAAGTCCACCACGATGCGGATGATGCTGGGCCTGGATGCGCCCGACCGGGGCACGGTGCGAGTCGGCGGCCGCCGATACCGTGAACTGGGCTGGCCGCTACGCGAGGTCGGCGCGCTGCTGGAGACTAACGCGTTCCACCCCGGCCGCAGCGCCCGGGCGCACCTGGCCGCGCTGGCAGCCAGCAACGACATCAGCGCTGCCCGGGTGGACGAGGTGCTGCGCCTGACCGGCCTGCACAGCGCGGCCCGCAGGCGCGCGGGGAAATTTTCGCTCGGCATGGCCCAGCGGCTCGGCATCGCCGGCGCGCTGCTGGGCGACCCGGGCGTGCTGCTGCTGGATGAGCCGGTCAACGGCCTGGACCCCGAAGGCATCCGCTGGATCCGGGAGCTGATGAAGTCGCTGGCCGCGGAGGGCCGGATCGTGTTCGTCTCCAGCCACCTGATCAGCGAGATGGCCCTCACTGCCGACCGGCTGATCGTCATCGGCGCCGGGCAGCTGCTGGCCGACACGTCGGTCGCCGAGCTTTCCGCGCGGTCAGCGTCACTGGAAGACGCGTTCCTGGAGCTGACCTCCGGTAGCACTGAGTTCCGCGGTGCCGGGGGGGCCCGCCGCCCGGGCGACCGCCCGTCGGCCGGGCAGCGGCCCGACGGGTACCCCAGATACCCGACCAAAGGGAAGACGTTATGACCGCGGTCACCGTGACGCGCGCTGGGCGCGGGCACTACCGGTTCCGGCACGTGGCCCGGATGGAGTGGATCAAGCTGTGGAGCCTGCGCTCCACCTGGTGGACGCTGGCGCTCACCGCGGTGGCGGCCATCGCGATCGGTGTCGCGGTCGGGCTCAACACCAAGAACACGTCGGCAGACCTGACCAACAACGCACTGGCCGGGATAAGTGCCGGACTCCTGCTGATCGGCGTGCTCGGCGTGCTGGTGATGACGAGCGAGTACACCTCGGGGATGATCCGGGCGACGCTGGCCGCGGCCCCGAACCGCCCGCTGGTGCTGGCCGCGAAGGCGGCGGTGTTCGGCGCCGTGGCGCTCGCGCTCGGGGAGGCCACCTCGTTCATCTCGTTCTTCGCCGGCGGCGTCACCCTGCGGCAGGGCATCGTTGCTCCCGAGCTCAGCCAGCCAGGCGTGCTGCGGGCGGTGCTGCTGTCCGGAGTGAGTTTCTGCCTGATTGGCCTGCTCGGCCTCGGGCTGGGCGCCATCCTCCGGCACACCGCAGCCGGCGTCGCGGTGATGGTCGGCGGCGTGTATGTCGCCGGGCAGATCATCGCCGCGATCGCCCACCCGCTGTTCGCCTACATCCCGATCTCGATCGTGGCGAACTCACTCGGCACAACCAGGCCGGTGGGGCACGGTGTCCACATGCTGCCGCCGTGGGCGGGTCTGGGGATGCTTTGCCTGTACGCGGCTGCCGCGCTGGTGATCGGGGGTTGGTTGCTGGCCCGCCGGGACGCTTGACCGCGACCATGCAGAATGGGGCCATGCCGGCCGTGCGCTCAATCTTGCGGGCCGCCGTCCAGGCGCCGGTTAGCGGCTGGGCGCGCCGGGAGGTGCTGTTCTGCCTGGCCGGGGTCCCGTTCGGCCTCGCCAACCCGGTGGTGGGGTTCTACCTCGTCACCGTGCTGCTCTGGTTGGCGACGCCGGGCCGTCGCCCGCCAAATCCGGCCTGGTGGGATCTCCTGGGCGGGCTGCTGGCGGCGGGGCTGATACTGATCGTGCTCGCCGCAGGCGCGGCCCGGCCGCTCGGCGCCGCCAGCCGCC
>JAOPYP010000636.1 GCA_025964635.1 Actinomycetes bacterium
CGCGAGCCCGGCGGCAGCGGTCCAGGGCGGCAGCCGAGGACAGGTGAACGATGTAGACAGGCGCACCGGTGCGGCGGGTCAGGGCAATCGCGTCGTCGACGGCCTCCACCTCGGCGCCGACCGGCCGGGCGTCGGGAAAATGGCGCACCGCGCCGCGTCCCGACCCGATCAGCTCCTGGCCCGTCTCGGCGAGGATGCCCGCGTCCTCACAGTGCACCAGCGTCAGTGACCCGGCGAGGCCGGCGGCAGCGATGGCCTCGGCCAGGCCAGGCGTCCCCGCTGCGTACTGGGGATCGGACAGGAACACCTTGATGCTGGTGTGCCCGTCGGCGGCCAGGGCGGCGATCTCGGCGGCAGTTCCGTCGCCCAGGCCAGCCAGCACCGGGTGCAAGAACCAGTCCACCGCGGCCTCAGCACGGGCGCCGGCCATCTCCCGCGCGATCGCGGTGGTCATCGACTCACCGGGCAGCGCAGACGACATGTTCCCGATGGTCGTGATGCCCCCGGCGATGGCAGCCAGCGAGCCGGTCCAGAAGTCATCCACCCAGATGGGTTCCTGCTGGCTCAGCAGCCCAGCCAGCGCGGCGCTGACCAGGTGCACGTGAGCGTCGATACCGCCCGGCATGAGCAGCAGGCCGCGGGCGTCGAGTTCGCCCCGGCCGGTCATCGCGCCGCCGACCTGGGCTATCCGGCCGTCCTGCACCCCGACGTCGGCGACCTCACGGTGGCCCGGAGCAACGACGGTCCCGCCGCGGACGACAAGTTCAAAATCCGGGACCACCACCCTAGTATCTAAAACTTAACGGGCCCGCTGTCGATCGGGGTGCTACCTCTTCGTCGTAGGGATACAGCACGCTGCCAGCGGACTGGCAGAGCCGCCGGGACCGGGCAGCAGGACATCAAGGGGGGTTCTCGAATGAAGACTGAGGAAACCTGGAAGCACATCCACTCCGAGCGGGCGCAGATGGCGGAGACCTGGGACACCATGTCGGCCCAGCAGTGGGCAGCTCAGTCCTGGTGCCAGGGCTGGACAGTGCAGGACACCGCCGGCCACATTGTGGCCGCCGCCGAGCAGACGCCGGTGAACTTCTACAAGCAAATGGCCTCGGCCGGCTTCAGGTTCAACGTGTTCACCGACCGGGGAGCCAAGCAGCTGGCCGCCATCGGCCCGGACGAGCTGGTCCGCCGCCTGCGCGCCCGTACCTCCACCACGAACCACCCGCCCGCTCCCGTGATGGCCATGCTGGGCGAGATCGTGGTCCACGGCCAGGACATCCGCCGTCCCCTGGGCCTAGACCACCAGCCGCCCGAGGCCGCGCTGGTGGCCATCGCCGACAGCTGGAAGAACTCCAACATCCTGATCGGCTCGAAACGGCGGATCGCCGGCCTGCGGCTGGAGGCGACCGACGCCGGATGGGGCCATGGCGATGGTCCTGAAGTCTCCGGCCCGCTGATCGCGCTGATCCTGGCCATGACAGGACGCAAAGCAGCTCACACCGAGCTCAAGGGCGAAGGTGTCGCCGAACTAGCCCGCCGGCCGTGAACGAGCCGGGCGCCCGGTAACCCATCCGCGAGTTGCCCCGCAGCCTGGGGTGCCGAAGCCTGCCCGGTTGCGCAACAAGCCTGCTCACCTCGTCGGCGCGCGGATGAAACCGCGCGGCGGTCAGTGGTTGCCGTCGAGGAGCGCGGCCAGGCGCGCGGGGGCGACGACCCGGTAGGCGTCCTGGCACAGCTCAGCTATCTCCGCCCAGTCGACCTCGCCGTCGAGCCGGACGCCGATCCATCCCCGGCCGCCCACATAGGGCGGTGTGAAGAACCGGCCGGGCTCGGACGTGGTGAGTTCGAGCTGCGCCCCCGGCAGGCCGGCACAGCACAAATGCGGGAAGTCTTCCGCGTGGTGGCCCTGCGCCCACAGCGTCGCGAAGGCGCGCTTGTCCCTGACGAACCAGGCGGGCGCGCCGTGGCTGAGCCGCTCGGTGACCTCAGGCAGCGCCAGGCAGATGGCCCGGACCTGCCCGGCCAGATCCGCATTCACTGGGCCTCCCCGCATCACCTGATCGGCTGATCGGCTGATCGGCTGATCGGCCGACCCTGGAAGCCTAACTCCAGGTCACAGGCCGGCGAGGTCGTCAGCCGTCAGCCTCCGGCACGTAGTGGCGGCTCAGGTCGGCCGGATCGATCCATACGCGCATGATCACGCGCGTGGAAGGGTCACGGAACCGCTCAGGTGTCGGGACCCAGCCCGCACCCGGCTGCGTCCGCTGCGCGTGGCGCCGCCGCTGCCCGAGCCTGCCGCGGCTGGCCCGGCCAGGCGTCGGTTCAGCGGAAGCCGTCCCGCCCAGCAGTGGGAGGTCGGTCACGGCCGCCGCAGCCTCATCGGAGTAGGTCGCGGCCAGCACGACACCGACCCGCCGGCTCATCTCGTCCAGGTCCAGCTGACCCCGGGCGTAGTGCTCCCGCAGCAGCCCCAGCAGGTGCTCCCGGTCAGTGTCACTGACCAGGGACCGCGGGCCGGGCGGGGGTGCCGGCGGAGGTGGCGCCGGCACGGCTAACCGACGGGACGAGCGACGACTGCCGTGCCGTAGGCCACGATTTCGGTGAGCTGCTGGCCTATCTCGGAAGAGTCGAACCGCATCGCGACGACCGCGTTCGCACCCAGCAGCCGCGCGTTCTCGATCATGCGGTCGATGGCGTGCCGGCGGCTGTCCTCGAGCAGTTCGGTGTACTGGGTCACCTCGCCCTGGCGCAGCGCCTTGAACCCGGCGCCGATCGACTTGACCGCGCCCATACTGCGGACGACCAGGCCGAACGCGACGCCGAGATCCCGCTCGACGGTCATGCCTTGCAGCGCGAGCGCGGTGGTGACCGGGAAACCGGTCGGTGCAGGTTGCGTCATGGGCGCCATCGTAGACACTCGTCCGGGACAGGTCCCGGAGGCGGGCACCTTCTCCTCGGTGCCAGGCGGCCACGACGCGGACGTCTTATTCGGCTCGGAGCAGCTCGGCAGGCCGTGATCGCGCCGCCAGCAGCGCGGGCACGAAGGCGAGCACGTTGGCCACCACGAGCACGCCGAGGGCTAGCGCGGCGACCGGCCCTACCTCGACCACGGTCACCGGCACCACTCCGAAGTTCGTGGCAAACACCTGCCACAGGACTCTCCCGGCGGCGATTCCCAGCGGCACCCCCGCCGCGATACCGACCAGGGCGACCACGGTGGCCTGCCAGCTGACCACGGCCGCGACCTGATACCGGACGAACCCGAGCACTTTCAGCAAGCCAGCCTCGGCACGCCTCCGGGAGACACTGGCCAGCAGCAAGTGGATCATGGCCGCCGCCCCGAACAGCGCCAGCGCCACACTGAACAGCAGCGGGAAGTTCACCGACTCACCGAAATTGACCAGCTCGACCGGTTCCTGGCTCGAACCCGCGAACTGAGGGTTCGCGCGGACGTGCCGGTCCAGCGCCGCGGCGGCGGCCGCTCCAGGGGCGGCACGGGCCAGCACCGAGTAGATGGTGCCGCGCTGCACCGTGCCCTGGCAGGCGGGCCGGGCCGCACCGGGAGGGCATTGCGTATCCGTCAGCGCGCTGAGGGTCATCGCGGCCCCGCTCCCCAGCCCGCCGGTCCCGAAGCTCGGCGCGAACGACGCACGGCCAACGACGCGGAATACAGCCTGATGAGGCACGCCGTTCGGATCCGTGACGGTCACATGGACCAGCCCGCCGGGGTGCGCACCGACGCTGCGCATGGTTGCGGCACCCAGCATGATCTCGTGTTCACGTCCGGGCAGCCGCCCGTCCACCACGGAGATCAACGGGCGGCCGCGGATGGGGGTCACCGCGAGCAAGCGGACCTGACGGCCATTCACGTCGACGGCTGCGACCGCCGCCACGGTGATCCGCCCAATCGCCTGGTCCTTCCGGAGGCTGGCCAGCACGGGCCCGGTGATGGCGGACCCCGATCCGGCTCCTTCGTTGGTGAACTCGGCCCCGAACGGCACACCGTAGAGTGCTGGCGAGGAGATGAGCCAGGTCAGGCTGGCGCCGAACACGGCAGTGGCACACAGGGCGGCCACCGCCAGCACCATCCCCAGCAGCGCGGTTCCCACCGGGACCGACTGGCGGCCGCGGCCCCGTTCCAGGGCGTACCTGATCCCGATCAGCGCACTGGGTGGCACGCCGATCCACGCCGCAGCCCGGAGCGCCGCCGTCGGCGCCGGGCGCCGCGGCGGGTCACTGCGCAACAGCTGAGCCTGGCGCATGGCCGGCCAGACGGACAGAGCCACGACGATGACCACGATGGCCAGCGCACCGGCCACCGTGACGAGCGGATCGATCTCCACCGCACCCGGCGACCGGGTGGCCAGCCGCGCCTCGCCGACCGGGGTCAGCGGGGACAACAGCGTGGCCAGGGCCACGGCCCCGGACGCGCCCACCGCGCCGATGATGCCCGCCCGGGCCAGGCCGATAGCCACGAACTCCCGCGGCCGCAGGCCCAGCGCGACCAGGGCCCGGCGATCATCCTGCTCGGTGACGAACTGCCGGGCGGCGGCCGGCCCGATGATGGCCAGTCCGGCCAGCGCGGCCAGGCCGGCCAGCACTCCCCAGCCGACAGCCTGCGGCCTGATCGCGCCCTGCACGGCAGCCGCGTCAAAGTCCAGGTCGTCGGGACCGAGCGAATCGAGCGGGCGGAGCTGGCTCTCGAAGGCGGGCAGGTCAGCCGCACCGTGCCGCAGCCGCACGTAATAGAACGGCCCGACCTTCGTACGGTGATTCACCGCCGCCGCAAACGCCCTGGTCGAGAACAGGTCGTATCGCGGCCCCTGCCCGTTGGGGAATTCGTTTTCGGTGACCACGAAGCCCACCACCCGGAGGCTGCGCCGGGGGACGGCCGCCATGCTGACCTTCGCCCGGTCCTCCTTCAGCTGTGCCCGGGTCGGGATCAGGACCCGGATCACCGAGCCGATGCGCGCGCCGCTGTCCCTGGCGAGGGTGTAGGAGGCCAGCACCTCATCAGGCCTGGACTGATCCGGCATCCGGCCTGAAAGCAGCCTGACCGTGCGGGGCAGGCTGCGAGGCGGAACCTCGAAGACATCGAAGGAGCCAGGGTCGATCGGCTTGCGGCAGGACGCGCAGCGCGGCGAGAAAACGTACGGAGCCAGGACCTGCGTCACCTGTTCGACCTGGGGCAGGCGGGCGAGCGCCGGCAGCGGGCGGCCGCTGTAGACGATGGCGTCGTAACCGTGCCGGGCCACGAAGCCGGGAAAGGCGGCCGCGGTCCGCCGCCCGGTCGCCGCCGCGGCCATCACGAACCCGCCGACCAGGGCGACCAGAGCGGCCAGGGCCAGCCAGGACTTCCAGTGCTGCCGCAGCCGCACGCGGAGCACCATGGCAGCAGCCCCCATGCCAACCTCCTGGTCACGCACGCCCCTACCAGCAGTCTGCCGGACCAGCCAGGACCGGCAAGGTGGCCAGCCACCAGCGCGAGGGTCGTGGTAACACCCCGGCCGCTTCGCACGCACGGACCACGCCGCCGGCGACCCGCCGGTGCGGTCAGCGGGCCTGGTTCAGCTGGGCGGTGGCGACGTTCGTGCGGTCCCTGGCGTCCTGCCACGACATCGTCATGAACATCCGAGAGTGGGCAACCGGAACGTGCCGGCCCGCCCGGTGCCCGGGAAGCCCAGCTCCGCGGTCCAGTGCGTCCACTGCCCCCGGCGTGCCACCCATGCGGCCCACCCGGGTTCGCTAGGTGTGGCGCCGGTGCCGTGATGAAACCAGCGAGGCGAACACCACGGTAGAACTGAGATAATGGCCGGTGGCGTAGTCGAATGCGCCGCCGCAAGTTATCAGATGCAGGGCGGCGAAACCGGTCGCGCCGTAGATAATTTTTGCGGGAAATTTTGATTTTGAATATTGGCGTACGCCCGTGACGCGGAAGACGGCGGTGATGCCGTCGGCGAGCCGCACGTCGACTCGGTTGCCGGGGCGGAGCGCCCCCAGCCGGTAGAAAACAGCAGGCCCGTGACGGGTGTCGACGTGACCTTCAATGACCGACGCCCCGAACTGGCCGGGTGTAACCGAGTACTTGTACCAGGCTGCCTCATTGGGCTTTCCGTAAATCGACGGCACCTGTATCGTGCCGTTGGAGTTGACGCCCAGGTGCAGCAGTCCCGACTTCACGCCAATGGCCGGAATATCCACGGAGACCGGCACTGAGCGCCGCAGCGATGGTCCCCGGCCCGCGGACCCGATGGCGCCCGCTGCGGCCAGGGAGGGCTGCGGCGCATGCTGCTGGGCACCGATGGCGATGACGACACCGGCACCCCCGGCCACGATGAGAAGGACGCCGACCAGCCCGGCAACACGGGCGCGGAGGCTTCCCGGCGTACGGGCCGGGGGGGCGAACCTGCTGTGCGGCCAGGAGACGACGACGCGGAACCCGGCTATACGCTGCCGGTCCACCTCCGCCAATGCCATCCCTCCCCCGTCTTCCCCAGGGTGTCCTACTCGCGTAGCCTAATATCCCAGTGATGAATGAGCCATTGCATGTCCGGGCCGCCGAGGCGCCTTGCCTTTATGGCCGGCGGCGCTTTCTGGAACGTGCCGTCGGCCGGCCTGGCCAGCACTCGGGTCCAGCACACGATTTCTGTTCCAAGACCGGTTTCTGATGCCGGGACCAGGGAACGGCCACCTGCCGGACGCCGAGGAGGTCCCATAGAGATGCGCGCCACCATCGCGGGGACAAGACTCAGCGCGAGGTTAACTGCTATCGGCTGCGCCGCCATCACCGTGCTCGCTTCCGCGTCTATCTCGGCCTGCAGCGGATCCTCACCCTCGGCGACACCGCCGACGCTCTCACCCGGGGGAACACCGACCAGGACCCGCCCGGCCACGCCGACTGCCTCGCCCAGCGGCACGGCTACCGCTACGACCACGCCCAGCGCAACCCCCACGGCCAGCGCGACGGCAACGCGGACTCACTCGCCGTCGCCGTCACCCTCGCCGACGCCGAGCCGGGCCAGTCCTTTCCCCACCGTTGCCCCGGCCACGGGCGGCGGCGGGACGGCCGGATTCCAGGACACCCTGCTTCTGGGGCTCGGCGGAGCGGCGATCCTGGCCGGGGCCGGGAGCATCGCCTACCGCAGAAGAGTCATCAGGAGCCGCTGAGACTCGCGGCCCCTGGGTTGCGCAGCCTCAAGCCGTGCGGGCCGCCCGGACGGGCGGGCTGAAGATGCCGCCGGCCCGCTCCACCAGCATCGTCATTTCGTATGCGACCAGGTCGAGGTCGGCGGTGGCCGTGGTGAGCACCGCGAGGCTCGATCCGTCGTCGACGGCCATGACCACGAGGGTGGCCAGTTCCATGGTGACCAGGGCCTGGGTGACAGCTTCGCCGTCGAACATCCGGGCTGAGGCACACGCCAGGCTGGTCAGGCCGGAGGTGATCGCGGACAGCTGCTCCAGATGCTGCGGCGCTATCCGGTCAGACGCCGCCACCGGGACACCGTCCGCGGCCACGACCACGGTGTGCAGCACGCCGGGGACCCGCTCGGTGAAGCCGCTGACGAGCTGGCTGAGCTCTTGCGGATGAAGGGCCGGATCCACGTGCTCCCCTGTCTCAGCGATCCTGGGCTGACTGCCGGGCGCGGTCCGTCTGGACCACCTCCCGGGCCCGGCGGGAGCCCCGCTGGAAGCTGGCCAGCTGCCCTCGCGTGGTCTCGGCCGATTCGGCGGCCGCGGCTGGCCGCGCGGCTTGAGCAGCCGCAGCGCCGCTGGCCCGGCTGGCCTGCGGAATCCGCTGCGGCAGCCCGGTGAGCGCATGCGGATACTGGGACTCGACGGAGTTGAAGATGGGCAGCGCGGCGCCCGGCCCCGCAGCCTCCGGCTCATGGGCGTCCGGCGAGATGAGCGCGGCGGGCAGGTACACCTCCGCGGTGGTGCCACCATCCGGCGGCAGCCCCAGCGCCACCGTGATGCCGTGCCGCGCCGCCAGGTGCGCGACCGCGAACAGGCCCATCTGCTGGGTGACGGCCAGGCCGGCCGGGGCCGGGTTGGCGAGTTGCCAGTTGAGCTGGGCCAGATGATCTTCGGGCACGCCCATCCCGGCGTCGGTGATGGTGAGCATCAATCCGCCGCCGCGCACCGGGTGCCCGGACACGATGACCTGGGTCGTCTTGGGCGAGAACGTGGTGGCGTTCTCCAGCAGCTCGGCGAGCATGTGCACGGTGTCGGGCACAGCGTGCCCGCTGACCCAGTCCTCGAGCTGGACGTCCAGCACGACCCGGTTGTACTGCTCGATCTCTGATACTGCGGCCCGGAGCACGTCCACCAGGGTGACCGGCTCGGTCCAGTCGCCTGATCTCTCGTGGCCCGCGAGGACGAGCGCGCTGTCTGAGTTGCGCCGCATCCGGGTGACCAGATGATCGATCTGGAACAGGCTGGCCAGCCGTCCCGGATCAGCCTCACTGCGCTCCAGGTGGTCGATCAGCCGCAGCAGCCGTTCCAGCAGGGAATGGCTGCGCCGGAAGAACCCGGCGGATACCGCGCTGACCGTGCGGTGCCGCTGGGCCTCTTCACCAGCCAGCCGCAGCGCTTCCCGGTGTACCCGGTCGAAGGCGCGGGCGAGCTGCGCGATCTCGTCCGTGGACCGCACACGGGCCGGTGTCACCGGGAAGGGTGGCCCGGAGTTCCCGGCCGCACCCAGCGCGCGGGCTTCCGCGGGCCGGCGTGCCCCGGCGACATCGAGGGCGGCTGCTTCCAGCCGCCGCAGCGGGCGCACCATCGACCTGGCGATGATCAGCGTGATCAGCAGGACGAGGGCCAGGACGGCCAGCGCCGCGCCGCCGGTGATCATCGCGGTCCGTGTGGCGGACCGCTGCATGCCCTGGGCATAGCCGGTGGTCCAGCCGCCCAGCTGCTGCCCGGCATGACGCATCCAGCCGACCGTGAACGACATCCCGGTCTCCCACTGCTGGCTGGCCCGGGGACCGAGGGCCAGCGTCCCGGGGCCGGCCGCCACCGCCCGCTGCCCGACCGCCTGCGCCTGCGCGGCCGGCGGGCTGGCCAGGGTCTCGGTGAGGGCCCAGCTCTCCTCAGGGGTCGCCAGGCTGCGGAACGACACGAGGTCACCCGCCTGCTGCGCCTGGGCGGTGAGCAGCGCGGCGCGGGCCCCGGACTGGAAGTGCCCCCCGGCGAGCGCCGCGCCGAGGATGGCCTGCTGCAGCGAGGCCTGGTCCGTCATCCTGGACAGCGACCCCAGCGCGCGCACGCTCGTGATCAGGGCGGGGTTGCCGCTCTGGTCGGCGATACCGTCGTTGATCGCGAACAGGCCTGCGGTGGCTGCGGAATAGCCGCTGATCACGGCCAGCGCGGGCGCCTGGCCCTGCGCCGCCTGCCTGCGCAGGCCGGGCAGACCGGCGATGCTGGCCAGGACCGTGGCCGCGCTCGCCCGGGTCCTGGCCGGGTAGCCGTGGTCAGCCTGGCGGACCACGCGGCGCACGCTGGCGGCCCACCCGTCGGTAATCACGTACTGCCGGTGCAGGGCCGGGAGGCTGGCGGCCGGACGCCCGGCAGCGATGAACGCGGCCGTGCCGGCCCGCTCATCTTCCATCGCCTGCGCTAAACCGGTGACCTGCTGGCTGAGGACGGCGAGGCGGCTGACCTGGCCATATGCCGCAGCGCTGCGCGTCGCGTCGGTGACCCGCAGCCCGGTGAGCGCCAGGCCCAGCATCGTCGGAATGGCGACCAGGACGATCAGGCGGGACGCCACCCGCCAGTTCCGCGGGGCCAGCGCCGGGCCCCCGCTACGTGCAGCAGGCCGGGCGCCGGGCGGGGCGGCACCGGCAGCACGGGCCCGGCTCAACGGCCGTCCTCGCTACTCTGGACAACCGCTTTCGAGGTAACGGGCAATTGTGGGGGCCACCTTCGACAGGACACGCGTGCAGGTCACCTTTCCCCCCGTTCTCACCCAAGAGAATACCTCTGTGCCTGTCTGCCGGATACGGTCTGGCCGGCTTGTCTGATCCTGATCAAGGTAAAGTCTGGGAGCTAGGTGACCTGAGTGGCGCGTGACAATTAATGGGGAAGCGCACAGTGAGCCACCCCCGTCACTCAGTGAGAAATACCCGAAGCGGCGGCTGCCGGGCGGCCTGACCGCGGACGGCGGCCACCTCCCGGCCCGGCCCGGCGGCGGCGGAGCGCCCCGGTGAGCATCGCGGCCATCACGAGGTCAGCCGCCGCGCGCGGGCCAGCCCATCGCGCGGCGGGCACGAGGGCGAGGCGGGCTCGCCCGGCCCCCCCGGCACGGAACATTAATTCCCCCATTGCTCTATTTGTATCTCATTGAGCGTGTCCCTTTCTCCGGGGTACCAGTAGCGCTTAGTGTGCTCATTCACGTTTACAGCCTGCGGTTTTTTCTGGTACCGTTCTCCGCATTTCCCGGGTTAAGAAGATGACGCGATAGCGCGAAGGAAGGCCCGCAAATGCCGGCCCGTCGGGCATCGAGGTGGCCTACTGCGGCTTTGGGTCCCCTGTGGTCGGGAGCCCGGAGCCGTTACGCGCGCAGGCCATCCAGGACGACGCGCAGGCAGGGTTCTAGCGTCCGGCTCGTCCTGGCGTCCTTGGGCAGGGCGCTGACCATCGATAGCAGCTGTGTCGAGGTCAGGTCCGGGCGGAGCGGGACCTCCTGCCGGGCTCGCTCGAACAGGCGGGCGAAGCTGTCTTTCATCGGGCCGCACAAGGTGCCGACGGCCGATCTGTCATCGCCCAGCGATTCCCCGACCCGGGCGCTCATGCCCGGGTACTCGGTCGCGCACCGGTCATACAGCTCCAGCCACTCGCTCAGCGCCCGCCACACGTCCGGGGCGTCGAGCGCGCGCTGCGCGGACGCGTCGAGCTCGTCCACCCGGCCTTGCAAGATCGCCGCGAACAGGTGCTCGCGGGTCGGGAAGCGCCGGTAGAGGGTTCCCTTCCCGACTCCGGCGGCCCGGGCCACGTCTTCCATGGGAAGCATCTGGCACATCGGGATCGCGGTCCCCGACCTGGAGAAGGGTCAGAAGGAACTCGGTGAGGTCTTCGGGCTGTGCTGGCGCCCGGCCAGGGTGCGGAAGCTGACTCTCGCCGACGCGGCCGGCCGGCCCTATGAGGTGGAATGCCACGTCGCCTTCTCCCTTGGCGGGCCATTCGCCGTCGAGGTCTGGCAGGCCATCCCCGGCACACCGCTGGACATGCCGGAGGCCGGCGGGGTGCACCACATCGGCTACTGGGTTGACGACCTCGCCGCCGAGGCGAAGCGGCTCGACGCGCTCGGATACCCCGGCTACGCCACGGCCGCCACCACGCCGCTGCTGAACCGGGGACCCGCCGGTATCCTCATCGAACTCTGCGACCTGCACAGCGACCGCCCGTCGCTGCGTGACCTGTTCCCGCCCGGGTCCGAGTTCGCCGGCGAGCCGCTCCCCGGCTCCGCCCTGTGACACCAGGGCAGGGAAACACCGATACAGCCATGCACCCAGGCAGCCGCACCGGCGTGCGCTTCGTCCTGGCCAACCCGTCCGACCCCAGCCGCCTGAACGACCCGCGCGCCAAGCTGGTCTCCCCAGCCCTGCGCGCCTCCTACGGCCTCGTCGGCTCCCAGAACCAGCCAGGCCAGCACGGCCCGCTCACCGGCATCCACGTCATCCTCTCCAACGGCGGGCGGCGACACCGAGCGCCAGCTCCGGGAGGCCCAGATCCTGCAGACGGGCCTGTTCTACTCCGCCGCCCGATTTCGGATCATCGAAGGATCCCCCGAGCCCGCCGAATGGCTCGAGGTATTCGAGACCGACGCCCCGACCCTCTCCACGCTTACCCGCGAGCGGCCAGCCACACGCTGCCCGCATCGCAGATCCAGCCCCAACTGAGCGAGTCGTTCCGCCTGGCTGGCGCCCCCAAAACCAATGGCGCGTGAGCTGAACCCGGATGGCGCCCAGCCTCTCTCGGGCAGCCTGGCCGTCAGCCCGCGGGTTTCGCCCAGACCGAGACGTGCTGCCCGCTGTCGCTGCTGAAGGGCTCGCGGGCCCATCCGGCCCACCGCTCACGCAGCCGCATCCCGGCCAGCTGGGCCATCAGGTCGAGTTCGGCGGGCCACACGTACCGGAAGGGGATCGACCGGTACTCGCCCCGGCCGCCGCTGACCTCGACGTAGTTGGAGCTCATCGCCTGCGTAGCGGTGTCGTAGAGGTCGAAAGCCCACCGCCCGGGGCTCACGTCGAACGGCACGACGTTCTGTCCCGGCGCGAGCTTGCGCAGCTCGGGTACCACGACCTCGATGACGAAGCAGCCGCCCGGCTCCAGGTGCGCCGCGGCGTTGCGGAAGCACGCCACCTGCGCTTCCTGCGTGGTCAGGTTCATGATCGTGTTGAAGACCAGGTAGACGACGGAGAATCGCCCCCCGGCCGTCGTGGTCGCGAAGTCGCCGATCGTCACGCCGAGGGCGTCGCCGCCCGGCTTGGCCCGCAGCCGGGCCACCATGGCCCGGGACATGTCGATACCGTGGACCGGGACGCCGCGCCCCGCCAGTGGCAGGGCGATACGCCCGGTGCCGATGCCCAGCTCCAGGGCCCGGCCGCCGCCAGCCAGTTCCGCCAGGAGATCGACGGCCGGCTCCACCATCCCCGGCCCCGACATCTCCGCCGTCGACTCGTCGTACCGGGCGGCGACACGTTCCCCGAAGTAACCGTCCTCATCCATCGTCGTTATCCACCAGCCGGAACGCCTGTGCCATCACGAGCGTGTCGTCGTTGACGGTGAATTCCGGGTCACCCATCGCCTGGCGCATGTCCGCCGAGTGCCAGAACTGCTCATGCCCGGCCCGCCAGTCCGCGACCGAGCGGTACCCCTCGCCCTCACCCAGCGCATGAGCGAGGTCCACGTCGGCGAGACGCACCACGCGCACCGCAGTCGTCTCGATCACCGCCACCGGGTCCCCCGCGGAATCGATCACCCTCTGCCGCAGGCCAGGGCGGGGCAGCGGCTCGTCCTCATACTCGTAGGCCACCACCAGCCCGCTCGTGGTGGTCTTGCCACCGGACAGGATGGCGGCGACGAGCTGGTCACGCAGCGGCCCGGGGAAGGCGAACTCCGCGAGCGGCAGATCATCTGATGACATGCCGGCCAGCCTAGCTACCGGCCCGCTCAGCGGGCGGGATCTGAGATGGGTGCTACGCTGCGCGCTGGCCTGGCACGGAATGGGGAGATCAGGGATGTCTGTGGTGGCGCTTCGGCTGGTCGAGGACGGCGATCTTGACGCGCTGTTCGATCAGATGCGTGACCCGGAGTCGGTCCGGATGGCGGCGTTCACCGCCGACGACCCGGACGACAGAGACGCGTTCGATGCCCACATGGCCAGGCTGAGGAACTCGCCCGGCCTAACCCTGCGGGCGGTCACCTGCGACGGGCGGCTCGTCGGCAGCGTCGGCAGCTTTCCCGTAGACGGCCAGACCGAGGTGACGTACTGGATCGACCGCGCGGCCTGGGGCCAGGGCATTGCGACCCGGGCGCTCGCGCTGCTCCTCGACCTGGTGCCCGTCCGGCCGGTGCACGCCCGGGCGGCCAGCGACAATACCGGCTCGCTGCACGTCCTCCAGAAGTCGGGCTTCAGCATCGTCGGAACCGAGACGTCGTTCGCCGCGGGACGGAAGCACGAAATCGAGGAAACCATCTTCCGGCTGGACACGTGACGGCCTGCCCGGCGTGCGGTCCTGGAAGGTGCGCCGGTAGGCCTGGGGGCTGGTGTGCACGGCCCGGCTGAAGTGCTTACGCAGGTTGGCCGCGGTGGAGAAGCCGCTCTTCTCCGCGACTGAATCGATCGGCAGGTCGCTGGCCTCGAGGAGCCGCTGGGCCAGCTGGATGCGCTGGTGGATCAGCCATTGGTAGGGGGTGGTGCCGGTGCTGGCCAGGAACCGGCGGGCAAACGTCCGGGGGCTCATGGCGGAACGGCCAGCGAGGTCTTCGACGGTTACCGGTTCGCCCAGATGTTCCTGGAGCCAGTCGACGGTGCCGGTGAACAGGCTGCTATCGAGCGTGGGCATCGGGGCCTCGATGTACTGGGCCTGCCCCCCGTCGCGCTGGGGCGGGACCACGAGCTGGCGGGCGAGCTGGGTGGCGATCTCGGTGCCGTGGTCCTGGCGGACCAGGTGCAGGCACAGGTCGATGCTGGCGGCGCTCCCGGCGGAGGTCAGGATGTCGCCGTCGTCGACGAACAGGACGGCGGGGTCGACCCGCACCCGGGGATGCTGCCGGGCGAGCTCGGCGCATTCTGCCCAGTGCGTGGTGGCGCGGCGGCCGTCGAGCAGCCCGGCAGCGGCCAGGGCGAACGCGCCCGTGCACAGGGAGACGATGCGGCTGCCTCGTGCGTGAGCCTGCCGGAGGACGTCGAGCACGCCGGCCGGGACCGGCGCAGCGGAGACGGTCGGCAGCACGATGACCGTGTCGGCAGTGCGGATGAACTCGAGGCCGTGAGCGGGCAGGATCCGGAATCCGCTGTCGGTGCTGACCGGTCCCGGGGTGACGGCGCATACGGCGGAGCGGTACCAGGGAACGCCGGACATCGCTGCCCACTCGTCGCCGAAGATGTCGCAGGCGACCCCCAGCTCGAACACGGTAACCCCGTCCCAGACGACGATGGCCACCGCATGAGCGTCACGCTCCACGGCACAGCCGGCTGCGCCGCCCTCGCCGGGCTGGAGACCACCGAAACTGGCAGGATAGTTGCGCACAGTGTCAAAGATGCCACTTATCCGGGCGGGTGTCGAGGCCCACGATGGGGACATGACCACAGATCAGCTGCCTCGATCCGCCTCCCGCCGCCACCGGCCATGGGATGGCTGGCTGGCCCGGGTGAGTGCACCGTTCCTGGACGGCCAGCTCGCCGCGGGATGCCCGGAAGGAACCAGCCGGGCCCTGGCCTTCCGCGCCCAGCAGATCGCCTCGCCCGCGGGACGCCGGGAACTTGCCCAGCGGTGGGAGCACGTCCTCGATGAGGCTCGCCGTCCGCCGGTACCGCGCACACCTCGCGCGCCGTTGTGCCGTGATCGCATCGCCGCCGCCGGGCCCGACGTGCGGGCCATGATCGACGTCCTCGCGGGCCCGCGGCCGATCACCCCCCGCGGCGCCGCGATGGCCAGCTCCCTTCTCAGCGACGGCACCGGGCCAGTGCACAACCGTCATTCCCCGCTCGACCTGGGCGCTGCGGTGCGGGACGCGACGAGACAGATGACGGAGCCGCCGGGCCAGCGCGGCGCGGGCCAGAGAAGCGGCGTGGGCCAGAGAATCGGTCCGTGGCATACGGTGAGCCGGTGATCCCCGACACCCTGACCCGGCAGGCTGAGGAACTGGGCGTCACCCTGCACCCGGGGAGGCAGGAACTCGTCGGCGAGCTTGAACCACTCTGGCTGGCGCTGTTCGACCACCACCTGTCCACCGGCGCCGCAGGCCTGCCGGTGATACCGCGGTCCGAGTCGTGGCCGCGCCGGCGAGCCCTCTACGGGCAGTTGCTGCGCGGCCCGGAGGCTTTCGTCGTCCTGGCCCGGCGCCGGTCGGCCGCGGTCGGCTATGCCCTCGCTCACATCCACATGGGGCCCGACGACACGTGGGCCACCGGGGAGCGGATCGGCGAGGTGGAGTCTCTCGCCGTGCTTCCCCAGGAGCGCGGGCGCGGGGTCGGGACCTTGCTGCTGGACTGCGCGGAGGCCATCCTGGAGCACCACGGCGCGCGAGACGTCGTGATAGGTGTGCTGGCCGGCAACGACGGTGCCCGGCGGTTCTACGAGCGCCGGGGTATGACCCCGGCCGTCATCAAGATGATGCGCATCGGCCCGAAACCGGCCGGCTAAGCCTGGGCCACGACCAGCAACTGACGGCCGTCCTGCCCTTGACGAATCATATGAACGTTCTTTTAATTCGTTCATGGGCCGCATTGCGGGTGTCACCGGCGCCGAGACCCGTGAGCGCCTGCTGCGCGCGGCCGCCGACGTGTTCGCCGCCCGGGGGTTCGACGGCACCCGGGTGGCCGGCATCGCCGCGGCCGCGGGTGTGAGCAACGGCGCGCTCTACGCGCACTTCGCCTCCAAAGCGGATCTGCTCGTGGACGCCCTGCGCACGCACGGACGGGGGCTGCTCGCCGACGTGTTCGCCGCTGAGCCCGACCTGCCGGTCACCGACCTGCTTGTCCTCATCGGCCGGCGGCTGGCCCGCCGTCGCGACGCCCGCGGCTACCTGACGGTCGAGGCACTGGTGGCGGCGCGGCGGGACGAGGACGTCGCCCGGCCGATGCGCGACTACGTTGGTGAACGTGCCGACTGGCTCGCCGGGCTCATGCGGGTGGCCCAGGCCGGCGGCGACGTGGACCCGGCGCTGTCACCGGACGCGCTCGCCCACTTCTGCCTCCTGCTCGCCATGGGCAGTGCGCTCATCACACCGGACCTGCACGCGGTCAGCGAGGAAGAGTGGGCCGCCCTCCTGACCCGGGTCGTAGCCGCCCTCGGCCCAGCCGCACCCGGCCCAGCCGCACCCGGCCTCACCGCACAGACGGGGGCAGCACCGTGAACGTACAGATCGACTCCGAGTGCTGCCAGGGGCACGGCCGCTGCTACGACATCGCCCCGGGCTTGTTCGGCGAGGACGGCGAGGGCTACGGGAGGGTCCTGGGCGACGGCCTCGTGCCGGCGGGCGAGGAGCGCGAGGCCCGCCTCGCGGCGGCGAACTGCCCGGAGCGGGCGGTCACCCTGACTGAGGGGGCATGACATGACCGTCGATGATCGCTTCAGCCCGGCCTCGCGGGAGCCCGGCGACGATCAGCCTCCCGGGACGCGCAACGAGATCATCACCGGCCCGGTCTCCGACTGGGCCACCGACTTCTCCCACCTCGAGCCGGAGTGGTCCGCCGATCCCTACCCCATCCAGGACGACCTGCGGCAGCGTTGCCCCATCGCGCGCACCGAGCGGTTCGGCGGCGCATGGCTGCCGACCCGCTATGAGGACGTCGCGGCGATCGCTTACGACACTGAGCGCTTTTCCTCGCGGTCGATCATCCTGAGCAACTTCCGGCCGCCCCGGGAACTGGCGCCGATCGGCGGCTCACCGCCCATCTCCTCCGACCCGCCGTTCCACCACGACGCGCGCAAGCTGCTGCTCCCCGCGTTCACCAGGGCCGCGGTCGAGAGGCAGGAACCGGCGACGAGGGCGTTCTGCCAGTCACTCATCGATGCGTTCGACGGGCGGGACGTCGTCGACGCCGCCTATGACTACGCGCAGCACATCCCGATGCGGGTCATCGCCGACATGCTCGGCTTCCCGTCGGAGGACGGACCGCGGTTCCGTGAGTTCGTCGAGAATCTTCTCGAAGGCATCAACCTGCCGCCCGACGAGCGCATCGAGCGGGTGAGCAGGCTGTTCGACTACCTCTTCGCGCAGGTCAGTGACCACCTTGAGCACCCGCGTGCGGACCTGACCACCTACCTGATCAACGCGGAGCTCTACGGGGCCAAGCTCGATCCGTCCCACGTCGTCGGCACGATGGCCCTGCTCCTCATCGCCGGCATCGACACGACCTGGAGCGCGATCGGCGCGTCCCTGTGGCATCTCGCCAGGACCCCGGCGGACCGCGAGCGGCTCGTCGCCGAGCCGGCGCTGCTGCCGACGGCGATGGAGGAGTTCCTCCGCGCCTTCGCGCCCGTCACCATGGCGCGGCTCGTGCGGGACGACATGCACTGGCACGGCGTGGACATGAAGGCCGACGACTGGATCCTGCTGTCCTTCCCGGCCGCCAACCGTGACCCTGCGCAGTTCGACCGGGCCGGTGCGGTGGTCATCGACCGGGAAGCCAACCGGCACGCGGCGTTCGGCCTGGGTATCCACCGCTGCGTGGGCTCGCACCTGGCCCGGATGGAACTCCGGGTCGCGCTCGAAGTCTGGCTCGAGCGGATCCCGGCGTTCACCCTCCAGGACCCCTCAGCTGTGACCTGGGCCGCAGGCCAGATCCGCGGACCGCGCCACCTCCCGCTCCGCATCCGCTGACCGCAGGCCCGCCCGTCCTGCCGCGCGGCGTCTCTACCCGCCCCCGCGGATCCTGGCCACGGCCGCGGTGGCCGCCCGGACGGTCAGGCTGATGGGCGCCCCGGGCTCGGCGGGCAGGGGGCTCCACTCCCCCTCCCAGGGGGCGTCACCGGTGATCGCGGCCCCGCCGAGCGTGGCCGTCTCCCCCGTGGCGTCCCCCGGCTTCCCGCCTGCGAGCGTCATGACGTCCGCGCCCGGCCGCCCCGGACCGGGCGGGCCGATGGTGACGGCCGCGTCCGCGGCCTCCGCTCCGTGGGTCTTGTTGATGATCGTCACGTAGTCCTCGCCGGCGCCGCTGACCCAGTACGCGGTCAGGTTGATGCCGCCGGGGTTCCCGATCTCGGCCGGCCTGACCTGCCCGGCCGAGCCCAGGGAGAACGCCGTGATGCCGTATCCCTTCGGGGTGATCGCGTAGCGCCCGGGGGCGGCCGGGTCCGGCACGATCGTGTCGGTGTCGAGCCACTGCTTGTTGTGGAAGTTCACGCCCCCGGCGCCGTGCGCGGCCCACCAGTGCAGGAAATCCAGCGTCCACAGCGCCGAGGCGAACCCGTTGCTGGCGCCCGGCACGCCGCCGAGGTAGTCGTTCGCCTCGGTGAGCCGGTAGCGCAGCCCCGCGGCGGCCACCGCGGCGAGGTGGTTCTCGTAGAACCACGGATAGGGGGTGTACGTGGTTCCCCGGGGCTGCGATCCGGCCGCGGTGCCGTGCACCCATTCGGGTGACAGCATGTTGGTGATGGCCTGCTGGGCGCTGGTCTTCCCCGGGTCGCCCCCCACGTAATAGTGCTGCGTGATGTCCGCGATCCGGCCGGAGTCCCGCTCGTCGCCGGCGAACCGCTCCGACCACGACACGCCCTGGTCAGGGTCGGGCGTCCAGGTCATCGCGCTGTAGGCCCCGGTGTCCGGGCCAGCCAGCGGCGCCCCGGGCGCCGCCTCCCGGACCGCGTCGGCGAAGCGGTGCCAGGTGGCCAGGAACGACGCGTAGGCGCTGCCCGGCACCCCCGAGACCTCCTCGTAGATCGCCGTGTCCCGGGGGCGGCCGGCGTAGGAGTGGAAGTCATGCCAGTCCGGCTCGTTCCCGATGGCGAAGCTGGCCAGGTTGTCCCGGTAGCGGCGCCAGATGTACCCGGCGGCCGCAGCGTTCACTGATTCCAGGTCGGGAACCGGATCCGCGGCCGGGTTGAGCAGGCGGAACGTGTAGATGACTTGCGTACCGGCCCCGGCGGCAAAGGCAAACAGGTTGTCTATGCCGGTAAAACCATCGCGGCCGGTGCCGGCCGGAAGGCGCTGATCCACCGAGCCGCCGCCGATCCGGAGGTTGCGCAGGCCCAGCGTGCGGAACAGGGTGACGAGCGAGTCGTTCGCCGGGCTGAACAGGTAGCCCGCCACGCCGGCGTTGCCCGGATTGAGCGGTCCCCGCTCGAAACTCAGTCCCGCGAAGTCATCGGGGATCACCGGCCCCGCAGGCCCAGCCGCGATCGTGATCGTCACGGGCGAGGGACCCGCCCCGGCGCGCTGCGGCCCGGCATCACGGTCACGGCGCCCGGCGTGCAGCAGCCGGGCGGCCCAGTGCGGGGGCGGGGACGGCGCCACCTCAGCCCCGCCGCACCGGGGGCGGCGGCCCGCCGCGGCCCGCCATGAGCAGCATGACCGGGTGATGCCCCGTCACCGGAGCGGCCTAACCGCCGGTCCCCGGGCGGCGTGGCGACGCACCGGCGCGCGATCATCACCCTTCTCCGGAAACGGTCAGGGACCCGGGCCGGCGGTCACGTTCTCAGCAGGGCGGCGAGCTGCCGGGCGTTGGTCTGGGCGTAGTCGCGGTAGCAGTTGTTGAACAGCACGTGGGTCTGCCGGGCGCCCGCGGCCAGATCGCCGATCTTAGGAGCCCATTCCTCCAGCTCGTCCTCGGTGTAGCGGTAGCCGAAGCGCTCGTGGATGTCCTTGCTCTCCCACTTCTCCGAGTGGCCGTGCAGGCGGACCACGGCCAGATCGGGGTCGGTCGCGGCGAGCACCGGGGGGATCGAGTCCCGGTGGCCCTGCGGCATGTCCACGCACACGTACGCCAGCCGATGCGAAGCGAGGAAATCCAGGGTCTCCGCCTGGTTGCCCGGCGTCATCCAGGTGAGGTTGCGGAACTCCACGCAGACCCGCCGCGGCGCGGCCCGCTGGGCACAGGCCACGATGTAGTCCTTGCGGGCGCGGCCGATGGGGAACCAGAACGGGAACTGCAGCAGGATCGCCCCCAGCTTCCCGGCCTGGCGCAGCGGCTCGAGCGCCGACAGGAACCGCTCCCACGCCTGGTCGGTGACCGCCGGCTCGAGGTCCTTCAGGTAGACCCGTTCCTTCCCGGTCTTCTCCGCCGCCGGGCGCAGGTCGGCAGGCAGCGCCGCCACCCGGGTGGGGTGCTGGGTGAACAGGCTGAACGCCTTGACGTTGAAGACGAACCCGTCCGGGGTCCGCGTGGCCCAGGCCGCGGCGGTCTGCTCGGCGGGCAGCGCGTAGTAGGTCGCGTCCACCTCGACCAGGCCGAACTGCCGCGCGTAGTACCGCAGCCGCTTCTCCGGCGTGTCCGCCTCCGGCGGATACCAGCCGGAGTCGATCAGCGTCCGATCCGTCCACGACGCCGTGCCTACCCGGACCTCGCCCATACCCGCAGCATAAGAACCCGCCATCCTGACGCGCACTCCCCGGCTACCCGGACCTGCTACGCGAATGAGGGATACCGGTCCCGGGCCCGGCGGCCTACGCTGCGGACGGACCGGCATGTGCCCCCAGGTACTGGTCATCCGGTCTCCGGCGGCACGAGCAGACCGTTAGTGAGGAGAGGTGCCAGCGGTGGCGGCAAGGACAGCCTGGCTCGCGGGTGTGGCCCTGGCCCTGCTCAGTGCCGCCGGCCTGGTCACAGCGCTCTCGCCGGCCTTCACGCACGCATCTAACGGTCCGTCCGCGGCGGCCGCTCCCGCAGCCGCGATGACTGGCCCGGCCGCTCCCGCCACCCGGCTGGGCGGATGGGCCACGCTGCTGCGCGGCGCGCACGACCTGGGTCCCAGCCGCGCCGCCACCACCCAGGTGCTCGTGGCGCTGCGCGCGGCCCGGCGGCCGTCGTCGCTGCTGAGCTGGGCGGCCCGGGCGGGGCTGCGGGCCACCTGGTTCGCGGGCCAGCCGACGGCGATGCTCGCGGCGCCCCCCGCCGTGCTCGGGCACGCCCTCGGGGTCCGCATCGACGACTTCCGGCTGCCCGGGTACGGCGTGTTCTACGCGTCCCGGGGCAGCGGGCACGTGCCGGCGCCGGTGAACGGCCAGGTCACCGGCATCGGCCGCATCACGTCCCTCGGCCAGGTTCATCCCGGCGGAGCCCCGGCCGGGCCGTCCGTGGGGGGCCTGGGGCCCGGGGGCTTCGTGAGGACGTACGACGTCCGGCCGCTGTGGAACCGGGGAGACCTGGGGCAGGGCCAGACCATCGTGCTGTTCGAGGTGGACGGGTACTCCCCCAGTGACCTGGCGGCCTACGCGGCCCGGTTCGGGCTGCCCGCCTTCGCCAGCCCGCTGCCGCACATCGGCCCGACGAACGGGAAGGTGCTCGGCGAAAGCAACATGGACATCGAGGTGGCGCACGCGATCGCGCCCGGCGCGAACCTGGTCTACGTGAACCTGGCCGCCTTCGGAGGCCGTCACTCCTCGCCCGCGGCGCAGTTCCAGCAGGCCTTCTCGACCGTGGCCCGGCAGTACCCCGGGGCGATCTGGAGCATCAGCCTGGGCCAGTGCGAGGCCGTCTTCTCGCCGACCGACGCGGCCGCCGCGAACAGCGCCGTCCGCGCCGCGGAGCAGGCGGGCACGACAGCCTTCGCGGCCAGCGGGGATTCCGGCGGGCTCGAGTGCCTCGGCTTCCACACCCGCGATCCGCGGCTCCCGGCGGCGGGCATCTCCTTTCCCGGGGACCTCCCGCAAGTGACCAGCGTCGGCGGCACCGCACTGCAGCTGACCACGGCGGGACGGCTGCTGGGCCAGGCGGCCTGGACGGAGCCGCTGCTGTCCCAGGGCTCGACCGGCGGCCAGTCCATCCTGTTCAGCCAGCCGTCGTGGCAGCAGGGTCCCGGGGTGGTCAGCTCCTTGTCCAGCGGTTCGCTGTGCGGGCAGCCGTCCGGGCGGTACTGCCGCGAGGTCCCCGATGTGGCCGCGGATGCCGCGCCGTCCAGTGGCGCCGCGGTCCTCCTCAAAGGACGGTGGGTCAGCGAGGGCGGCACCTCACTGGCGACGCCGGTGTGGGCCGCGCTCACGGCCCTCATCGACCAGTACCTCCGCAGCCAGGGCGACAACCCGGTCGGGTTCGCCAACCCGCTGCTGTACCGGCTGGCCAGCCGGCCGCCGCCGCTGGCCGGGATACGCGACGTGACCGTGGGCACGAACGACTTCTTCCCGGCGGGCCCCGGGTACGACATGGTCACCGGGCTCGGGTCGCCCGATGCGTGGAACCTGGCCCGGGATCTCGCGTCGCTGACCGGACGGCGGTGATCCGGTGACCAGCGCCAATGATCCCGTGACCCGCGCCCACGGGCCCCTGGTCAGCAACGGGAACGAGGGGGCCGGGCCGCTGCGCAGGGTGGCCTGCCCGTACTGCGGCGCCACGGTCCCGGACGCGCCGTTCTGCGGTTCCTGCGGTGCGCACCTGGCCCATAGCGGGCCCGGCGGCGCCGCCCGGAGGGCGCACGCGTACTCCGCCTTCCCCGACGAGAGCACCGTCCGCCTCACGGTCGTCAGCTCGCTTCTGCCCCAGCTGTCCGGCCGCTCCCGCGGCCCGTTCCGGGTGGCGTTCGCGCTGGCCGTGGCGATTCTGCTGATCGTGGCGGTCGCCGGGCTGGAGGCCCCGGTCATCGCCATCAGCGCGCTCGCCATCCCGCTGCTCTTCCTCGTCTACGTGTACGAGATCGACCCGCTGGAGATCCGGTTCGCGCTGCCCACCACGATCATCTTCCTGGTGGGCGCCGCCCTCGGCGTGGGCTGGGGCCTGCTGCTCGGCCCGCTGGCCGCCGATTCGCTGCTGCCCGCCTACTCGCCGACGCTGCTCACCGGCGGGGTGCTCGTGTCCGCGGTCGCGGTGCCGGTGACCGGCCAGCTGCTCATGGTGCTGCCCGTCGCGCTGCTGCGGCTGTTCCGGCCCGGCCGCAGCGAGGCCCTGGACGGCTTCACCGCCGGGGCGGCGGGCGCGCTGGGCCTCACCCTGGCCGCCACGCTCACGGAGCTGACGCCGCTGCTGCGCAGCGGGAACCTCGTGCCGGGCTCGTCGGTCATGGCGGTCGTGACCCAGGCGGTGGTCCGCGGGATCAGCGTGCCGCTGGTGGCCGCGGCCACCACCGGCTACGTGGGCGCGGCGCTCTGGCAGCGCCGGGGCCGCGGCTCGGCCGCGGGCGGCCGCTGGCTCGCCTCGCCCTGGGTGGCCCTGGCCGCCGGGCTGGCCATCGCGGTCGGACTCGGCTTCGCCGACGACGCGGGCCTGCCGGACACTGCCCTGCTGGTCGTGCACCTGGCCGCGGCGGCGCTCGCCCTGCTGCTGCTCCGGATCGGGCTGCATCATGTACTGCTGCACGAGCAGCGTGACCCGCGGATCGGGCCGCCGCGGGTGTGCCCGCACTGCTTCCGCGTGGTGCCCGCGATGCCGTTCTGCCCGATGTGCGGGGTCGCCGAGCAGGCCACCACGCTCAACCCGCTGCCGCTGGTCGGGGCCCGCGGTCCAGTCCGCGCCGCGCGGGCGCCAGGACCGGCTGACGCGCCCCCGGTGGCCGGTCTCCCGCTGGCCGGCCGCGATCAGGTGGCCGCCGTCCGCCATCTGGGCCACCGGCACGTCCTCACCGCCCTGATCGGCGGCCTGGGCCTGCTGACCGCCGTGCTGGTGGTCGTGGCCCTGGTGAGCCCGCCGCCGGCGTCACGGCCCTGCACGTCGCTGAGGTGCTTCGCCCCGTTCGGCCCGGTGCCGGTGCATCCTGCGCACCTCTACACGGCCGCCCGGGGGTGGAGCGTGCGGTGGTACCCCGCGGACGCGGTGTTCAGCCAGCTGGCGCCGGCGACGTCGGCGTCGGCGTCGCCGGACCAGTTGCGGCTGCTGTTCACCAGCCCGAACTCGCCCGCCGTGGACGGCCAGCTCGTGTTCGTCGGCATCCCGGCGGGCGGCCGCAGCGCCGCCGAGCTGGTCGGCGCGCTCCAGCGGGCCAACGCGCCGAACGCCGTCCCCGACTACGTGCTCCCCGGTCCCACCGTCGGCTACGTGCCCGGCTACGGCGAGGCCTTCCAGACCACACCGAACAGCGGGAACGCCACCCCGGTCAGGTTCGAGGTCATGATCACCTGTGCCGTCCGCAACAGCTACGGGATCTGCGCGTACGCGGTCGGCCCCCAGGTTGACCTGAACCGCATCGTGAACCATCCGACCCTGTCGAAACTCGCCCTCTCGCTGTGGTCCGACCCGGACATCAACGGCGTCCGCTGGAAGGGCCAGACCCTGCCATAACCCAGGAGTCCTCTAGGCCGCGAGCTGAGAGCGCGCCGTCTGCGCGGCAGACCGTTGTGCGCGCCGCCCAGCAGTTTTGGTGAACGCGCCCTGGGCCACGTCGTGCTCAAACGACGGTCTTACCGGAGCCAGTGCAGCCAGGTTCCGTGCCCGTCGGCGAGGGCCAGGGGCGTGTGGCCGTCCCGGCCGAGCACGAACGGCGCGCCCTCGTAGGGCGGGCTGGGCAGCCCGGGCACGACGCCGGGCCCTTCGCTGGACAGCCAGACCGCCGGGAGCGCCCGGACGGTGGCGGCGAACCGCTCCCGGTCCCCCGGCGTGACGTAGGCCAGCACGGCCGAGTGGTACACGACCAGGGTCGCGTCCGCGGGGGCCTGGGCGGCCAGGGCGGGGAGGCCGGTGAGCAGGTCACTGCGGTGGACGACGGGCGGATGGCGGCGGGCCGCGGCGATCGCGCCGGCCAGCCGCTGCTCACGGTCCCCTTCACCGGGCCAGACCAGGCAGGACAGCCAGCGGACATCGTCATCGCTGGTGACGTCGAGGGGGTTGAGGTCAAGCCCGGCCCGCCGGCAACAGTCCACACGTAGGGGACGGTACCGGCCGCGGCCGGGCGAGGTGCCCGGCCGGCGGCCTCAGAAGCGGTAAACCATCGCGGGGCGCTCGCCGTCTAGTGACGGACGGCGCGTTGCGGTCGTTATGCGGGATCACTGGGCGAAGCCCAGCAACGGGGAGGAAAGCATAGCCATGGCAGCCACGCTTCAGGAGATCCTGCTCGCGCCGGACACCCAGCCGCAGGTAACCACCGACTGCTACACGCTCCTCGAGCAGGAACTCTCGGACAAGTCAGGGGTGTCCGGGACCGCGGTCAAGCTGGCCTACAAGACGGTGAACACGTTCATGCCGGGCCACGTCCGCTTCATGGTGGGCGCCCTGCTTCCGGACATGGTGGTGAAGCTGGACCCGTTCTGGGCGGAGTTCACGACCTCCGGCGGATCCGGGTTCGGCGACTACCTCGCGAAGCGCGGCGACGAAGTGGCGGAAGCCCTGCTCACGGTGACCGACGCCCGGGCCGCGGCCTCCGGCCGGCCGACGGTTATCCGGGCCTACCGGAGCGTCCGGGGCAGCGCCGTGAAGCACGTCCAGGCCGCGCTCCCCCGCATCGGCGACCTGGTGATGAAGTACGCCGGCTGACCCCGCCCGGATTCAGCGGGCGCCGCGGCTCCAGGCGTCGGTGCTCTTGCTGCACGCGGCGTACCGCACCGACGCGCTGACGACAGCCTGATCCGACGACAGCCCCGGCCGGCAGACGTCCTTCGTGCCCAGGATGCTGAGCATGAGCACGCCCAGCAGGCTGAGCGCCATGACGCAGATGACGACCGTCCGCCGCGCCGACCGGCGGATGATGACCTCGGTGGGCGGCGCTGCTTCCCGCGGGGCCAGCCGCGCGAAGGCCGCGAACATGGATTTGAGCCGGGGATCGGCCGCCTGGAGAACCTGCTCGATCTGATCAAGAATCTGCTGCTGACGGGCAGGCAAGCTCATCTGGTTCTCCGGGGCGGCGCACAAACGCGAGACTCTGCCCAGCACGTTAGCCGGCGGGGGCCTCACGGCCGAGCCCCCGAATGGCCAGGGCCAGGCAGCGAAAAGCGCCGTTCAGGGACCGCCCGGCGCTCGGCTGGCCGTGTGACGCCGGCGGCTGGCATCCTTGCTGGTGTGGCGATGCGCATATCGAGCCCAGTCCTGGTCGGCCGGTCCGGCCAGCTGTCCGTGCTGGATACGGCGCTCGCGGAAGCAGGCAGCGGCAACCCGTCCGCGTTCCTGGTCGGCGGCGAGGCGGGGGTCGGCAAGTCCCGCCTGGTGAGCGAGTTCGCCGGGCGGTCCCGCGGCCAGGGCGCCCGCGTCCTGGCCGGGGGGTGCCTGGAGCTCGGCGTGGACGGCCTGCCGTTCGCGCCCTTCACCTCGATGCTCCGCGAGCTGGTCCGTGATCTCGGCGCCGACGGCGTCGCCGCGCTGCTGCCCGGCGGCGCCACCAGGGAGCTGGCCCGGCTGCTCCCGGAGTTCGGTGAGCCAGCCGGCGGCGGGGACGCGGGCGAGGCCCGGGCGAGGCTGTTCGAGCAGGTGCTCGTCCTGCTTGAGCAGCTGGCTGACGCCGGCCCGGTGGTCCTGGTCATTGAGGACGCGCACTGGGCCGACCGTTCTACCCGGGATCTGCTGGCCTTCCTGGTCCGCAACCAGCGCGCCCTGGACGGCCTGCTGATCGTCGTGATCTACCGTTCCGACGAACTGCACCGCTCCCATCCGCTGCGTCCGCTGCTCGCCGAGCTGGACCGCATCGGCTGGGTCACCCGGATGGAACTCGGCAGGCTATCCCGCCAGGACACCGGCGAGCTCGTGGCCCGGCTCCTCGGCCACGAGCCGGCTGAGGAGGTGCTGGACGCGGTGTACCGGCGCACCGAGGGCAACCCGCTGTTCGTGGAGGCGCTGCTCAGCGAGGGCCAGCTGGGTTCCGGCCTGCCGGACTCGCTGCGGGACCTGCTGATGGCCGGGGTCCGCCGGCTGCCGGAGGAGACCCAGGAGCTGGTCCGGGTCGCGAGCGCGGCCGGTGAGCGGGTCGGGTACGCGCTGCTGGCCGCGGTCACCGGGCAGGACAATGCCGGGCTGGCCCGGGCGCTGCGGCCCGCGGTGGCCGCCAACGTGCTGCTGACCGACTATGACGGCTTCGTGTTCCGGCACGCGCTGATCCGGGAGGCCATCCATGACGAGCTGCTGCCCGGCGAGGGCGGCCAGCTGCACAGCCGGTTCGCGGAGGCCATCAGCGCCGATCCGGCGCTGGTACCGCCGGGCCGCGCGGCCACCGAGGCGGCCCATCACTGGTACGAGGCCCACGACATGACCTGGGCGCTGATCGGTGCGTGGCAGGCCGCGGCGGAGTCCAGCCACGCGCTGGCCCACGCCGAGCAGCTCGCGATGCTCTCGCGGGTGATGGAACTGTGGGAGCAGGTCCCCGGCGCGGAGCAGAGGATCGGCGCCACCAAAGTGGAGGTGCTCGAAACGGCGACGCGGGCCGCGGAGCTCGCCGGGGAGTTCGACCGCGGCATCACGTTCGCCAAGGCCGCCCTGCGGCAGATTGATGTCACGAGGGAACCGGTCCGGGCCGCGCTCCTGCTGGAGACCCGCGGCCATCTGAAGTACCAGCTCGGCCGCGAGGACTATCCCGACGACCTGCGGGAGGCCGCCCGGCTGGTGCCCGTCGACCCGCCGACCCCGGCGCGGGCCCGGGTCCTCGAGGCGCTGGCCCACGACATCCACCACCGGCCCGGCGGCTGGGACGACGCCGAGTTCCGGACGCATGCCGAAGAGGCCGTGGCCGTGGCGCGGCAGGCGGGTGATCCCGCCACCGAAGCGGCCGCGCTGGTCACCCTGGCCTGCGCCGAGCCGCTCGCCGGGACCATGGAGCGGCCCCGGGCGCTGCTGGCCGAGGCCCGCGCCGTCGCCGCCCGGGCGCGCGCCTACCAGCCGCTGCTGAGGGCGGACATTACCGAATCCGACATGCTCGAAGGGATGGGCCAGCATGAGCTGGCCGCCGCGGTGGCGCGGGACGGGATCACGGCCGCCCGGGAATACGGGCTCGCCCGGACCTCGGGCGCGGTGCTGGCCATCAACCTGGCCGAGCCGCTGGTCTCGCTGGGCCGGTGGGAGGAGGCCGGCGAGGTCATCGAGCGTGCGCTCCAGCTCCTGCCGCCGCAGCTGAGCCGGTCCTCGCTGTGGCGGCTGTCGGGCGATATGGCCCTGGCCCGCGGCGACCTGGCGGCCGCGGCCGAATTCGTGGCCCTGATCAGGGCCGTCGTCGAGCCCACCCGGTACAAGGACCAGAATCAGCTGCCGCTGGCCCGCCTGGAAACCGAGCTGCGGCTGGCGCAGGAAAGCCCCGGCGGGGCCCTGGCGGTCGTCGGGGACGCCCTGGACCGCTTTGATCTGCTGTCCAGCCCCCGCTACGCGTGGCCGCTGCTGGCCGCGGGCGCCCGGGCATGCGCCCCCGCGGCCACGGCCCGCGACCGGGCGCTGCTCACCGGGGCCACCGGGCTGCGCGACC
>JAOPYP010000675.1 GCA_025964635.1 Actinomycetes bacterium
ACCCGGGTGGCAGGCCAGGTCGCGGACACGGCGACGCCCGTGCTGAGCGCCGACACCGGCGACGGCATCCGGCACACCCTGTGGGCGGTCACCGACCCCGCCGCGCTGGCCGAGATCGCGGCCGACCTGGCGCCCCGGCAGGCGCTCATCGCGGATGGGAACCACCGCTACGCGGCGTACCTGCAGATGCAGGCCGACCGGCGGGCCGCAGGCGACGGCCCCGGTCCCTGGGACTACGGGCTCGCGCTGCTGGTGGACGGGGACGCGTTCGCGCCGGAGATCGGGGCGATCCATCGGGTGCTGCCCGGGCTCCCTCCGGCCGAGGCGGTGGAGCGGGCCAAGGCGGGTTTCTCGGTGCGGGCCATGCCCGGCGGGACCGCCGCGCTGCCCGCGGCACTCGACGCACTGGCGGCGGCCGGCCAGGAGGGGCCGGCCTTCCTGGTGGCCGCCCAGGGCCAGGTCCACCTGCTCACCGACCCGGACCCGGTGCAGCTCGAGGCGGCCATGCCCGCGGACCGGTCCGCGGCCTGGCGCCGGCTGTCCACCGCGGTGCTGCAGGAGTTCCTGCTGGCGGGGCTGTGGGGCATCCAGGACGACGAGCAGGGCGTGCGGGTGGTGCACCACGACGCGGACCGGGCCATCGCGCAGGCCGACGCGGCACCGGGCGGCACCGCGGTCATCGGCAACCCGCTGCGCGCCGCGGACGTGTACGCGGTCGCCGCCGGCGGGGAACGGCTCCCCCGCAAGTCCACCTCGTTCGCGCCCAAGCCGAGGACCGGGCTGATCCTGCGGTCGTTCACCGCCAGCTGACGGGGCTCCGCCCCGCCGCCGGCCGGCCCCCGCCGCCGGCCTGCGGCCCGGTTCTGTTCCTGTCGCTGGCCTGCGGGCCGGTTCTGCCCCATCGCCGGCCTGCGGGCCGGCTCAGCCGGCTGCGGGCCGGCTCAGCCGGGGTGCTGGCCCTTGCGCATGTACAGGCCGAACGGGCCGTGCGGCACGGGCACGAAGTTCTGGTCGAAGTAGACCGAGATCTCCCGGGCGGCCCAGGGGATGCGCTTGTAGGACAGCGGCGACAGCCACACGTACTGGGCCCCGCGCAGCGCCGACATCCACAGGGCGCGGACCGCGGGCACGTGCTGCGCGCCGGTGGCCGCGCTCCGGCCCCGGGACAGCGAGTAGTCGCTGCCCACGCCGTCCGCCATGGGCACGCAGCCAGGCCGCGAGGACACGTAGCGGTTGGCGGCGATGGCGTAAGAGGCCTGGTCGGTCAGGACGCACGACCCGGGCGGGATGACGTCGCTGGCCGCGGACACGACGTCCGAGGTGAGGCCCGGGGTGGTGGGGGCAAGCGGGGGCTGCAGGCTGCTCTCGAACACGAACTGGGCGACGCCCATGGCGGCGACGGCCACGATGGCTGCCAGCGTCGCGTACCGGACGACCAGCCGGGCGGCCGGGCGGCGGGGCGCCGGGTCACTGCCCCGGGCCGCCCGGAGGGCGTCCACGAAGCGGGCCACGGGCAGCGCGATGGCCAGGGCCAGGAACGGGGCCAGGAAGCCCGCGTAGTGGTAGTAGAAGTCGGCGGGCCACAGGAACGCGATGATGGTCAGGGCCGCGGAGGCCAGCGCGAACTGCTCCAGCAGCGGCGGCCTCTCCCCGGTCAGCCGGGACGCGGCCACGCTGCAGGCCACGACCAGGACCATGATGACCAGGGCGATCAGCGACAGCACCAGCGTGGAGGTCAGGCCGGTGAAGTCGGTCAGGCCGGTCATCTGGTGCAGCCGGTACCCGAGCGGAATCCGCACCGTATCGACCCGGACCAGCTGGGCCACGATCACGCTGCGGTAGAAGGTCCCGGGGGCCAGCGCGGCAAAGGGCAGCACGGGGACGGCGAAGCCGGCCACCACCCCTGCGGCGTAGGCCAGCGCCCGCCGGGGCTGCCGGGCCGCCAGGATCAGGACCAGGATGACGAGCACGGGCAGGATGGCCCAGACCTTGATGGCGCCCGCGAAGCCGAACGCTACCCCGCCCCAGACGAGCCGGCGGCGGGTACTGGCCAGCCGGTCACCGTCGAACACGGCCAGCAGCCCGGCCAGGCAGAACAGCACCAGCCAGGGCTCAAGCAGCACGGTGTGCGCGGCCTGCACCGCGGGCGGGTAGACGGCCAGGATCCCGCAGGTCAGGATCACGGCCAGCAGGCCCCGGTGGCGGACGAGCAGGCCGCCCATGGCCACCGCGGCCGCGCCGGCCAGCGCGGTGAGGATCCGGGCCACGCCCATCCCCCAGGCGGTGCCGATTCCCTTGGTCACCAGCGCGACCGGGGCCATCAGCAGCGTGATACCAGGCGGCTGGACCATGATGAAGTCCCGGTACGGCAGATCACCGTGAATCAGCAGAATCGCGCTGCCGAAGTCTGTCCCGTCGTCGTACTCGGTGACGCCGATCAGGTAGTCGGGACGGCTCAGCTGGTAGAACCGGAGCGCTACGGCGAGCGCGGTCAGCATCACGATGGCCGCGGTCACCGGGCCGGGACGTAGCCAGCGGGCTGGCGGGCTCGATTCCGCCGGCGGTACTTGCGACCTGGCGGCTGGCATTCTCACAGGTAATCCGCTCACAGTTGGTGACACGCACATTTCCTGAACCCCGGCGCCGGGCGCGGCCGCGAGCCCGTGGCGACAACGACTGTAGCCGCACACGGCTCAGGCCACTAACGACACGATCCCATTCCCCCCGGCCGGCACCCCGTCCAGGTCGCGCAGGGACACGATCCAACCGCGTTCTGATACTACTCGCGAGCAGAGCGCCGGCACGAGATACCCGCCGGAAGGGCCTGCGGGCTTTGATGGGCTGGCCAGGTCGTCTGGGACCTCGGGCAGGCCGGGGCGGGCAGATGCGCGCGGCTTCGGCCGGGACGCCCGCCGGATGGCGGGGAGCGGATATGGCTGCGAGCCCCGCGGGGCTGGGGCCCGAGGGACGGCCCTCAGCTGGATCACGGCCGCCCGCAGGCGATCTGGGAGCATGGTGGCATGGACACGGCAGAGGGCAGGGTGCACACCCCCGGCGTTACCGGGCTCGGTCACGACGTGTACGAGATCGACACCCGCATGGCCGGGTATGAGGGCATCACGGCCGGCTACCTGATCCTCGGCGAGCGGCCATGCCTGGTGGAGACCGGTACCGCGCCCTCGGCCCCGGTCGTGCGGGACGCGCTGGCCGCCCTGGGCGTCGGGCCGCGGGACCTGGCCACCATCGTGGTGACGCACATCCACCTGGACCACGCGGGGGGCGCCGGTGACGTCGCCGGCATGTTCCCGGACGCGGAAGTCGTGGTGCACGAGCGTGGCGCCCGGCACCTGGCCGACCCGGCGCGGCTGCTGAGCAGCGCGCGGATGGTGTACGGGGACGCGCTGGACACGCTGTTCGGCACGATGAACCCCACCCCGGCGGAGCGGATCCGCACCGTCGAGGAACGCGGGACCGTGGACCTCGGCGGCGGGCGGCGGCTGGACAGCCACTACTCCCCCGGGCACGCCAAGCATCACGTCGGGCTGATCGACTCGGTCAGCGGTGACCTGTACGTCGGTGACGCGGCCGGGGTCTACATCCCGGAGACCGCGGATCTGCGGCCCGCCACCCCGCCGCCCGACTTCGACCTGGACACGGCGCTGGCGTCGCTGCGCATGTTCGGCTCGCTCCGCCCGCAGCGGCTGCTGTTCAGCCACTACGGGCCGGTGCCGGACGTGGAGGAGACACTCGCCCGGTCGGGCGAGGAGATCCGGCTCTGGGTGGAACAGGCTAAGGCGGCCCGGGGCGCCGGGCTGGACTTCGACCATGCGGTCGCGATGGTGCACGAGCGGACCCGCGAACGCTATGCGGTCCTGGGCCCGGACGCCGACCCGGCGCTGTTGGCCAAGTTCGACACGGTGAGCAGCACCGCGTCGAGCGTGGCCGGGATCGTGCACTGGCTCGACCGCGGCCAGGCCCGCTGAACCTCAGGCCCCCGAGCATCAGGCCCCCCAAGCATCAGATGTCCTGGCCGTCGTCGCTCTCATCCTCGTCGGCCAGATCCCGGTCCTCCGGATCCCCGTCCTGGCCTTCGTCCTCGTCCTCGTCGTCCAGGTCGTCGATGACGATGTCGTCGAGCTCGTCGAAACGCTCCGCGGCATCGGTCTGCTCGTCGCGGTCCGCGGCCGCGGCCCGGGCGAACCATTCCCGGGCCTGCTCGGTCCGGCCCGCGTCCAGCAAGGCGTCCGCGTACGCGTAGAACAGCCGGGCCGACCAGGGCCGCATGCGGCGTTCCTTGAGCTCGGGCAGCTGGAGGACCACCACGGCCGCCTCGGCCAGCCCCTGGTCGCGGCGGATGCCCGACTCCACGATGCGCAGCTCGACCTCGGTCGCGCGGTCCAGCGTGAACTTCCGGGAGTCGGCGATCACGCCCAGGGCCCGGTCTATCCGGCCCAGGGCTCGCTCGGAGTCCGCCAGCATCGGCAGGTAGGTGGTCCGGCCGGTGAGCCGGCGGGCGGCCCGCAGCTCGGCGAGCGCCTCGGCCCAGCGCCCGGCCCGGTAGGCGGCGATGCCAGTGGTCTCGCGGACGATTCCGACCCGGGCGGCCAGGCGCCGGGCCTCCAGCGCGTGCTGGTAACCGGACTCGGGGTCGTCGGCCAGGCTGGCCGCGAGCAGCCGCCGGCCGACCGCCGAGGCCAGGTCGCCGGGCAGCGTCCGCAGCTCGGCCGCGGCCGCGGGATCGAGCTGGTTCTCGTTGATGCTGGCTGGGATTTCGGGCAGGCTGCCCGTCCGGGCCGGCCCGGACCGGGGACGCGCGGGCTCGTAGGGAGCGGTGCCGCGGGAAGGACTGGTGCTGCGGGGGGGACGAGCGCCCCGGGAGTATTCCCCGCCCCGGGGACCGGGACGGCGCTCTGGGCCCTGATCGCGGGATCCACTGCGGCCCGGAGCCGGGCTGCGCCGGACGGGGGGCCGGTCCCCGAAGGAGCCGGAGCGGCCTGGGGAAGAGGCAGGCCGGCGCGAGCCCGGGGTCCGGGCATCGTCCCCGTCGCCGGCCTGGCGGCCAGCAGAGGCGGGAGCAGGGCCCTGGCGGCCAGCCGGCCGCCCTGAGGCAGGCCGGCCGAAAGCAGGCCGCCCTGAGGCCGGCCGTCCGCCGCGGAAGGATGGCCGCTCACCCCGCTCGGTGTCGCCATCCCGTCCTGCGCGGTGCGGCGTGCTTCGTCCGCGCGGGCCATCGTCGCGT
>JAOPYP010000692.1 GCA_025964635.1 Actinomycetes bacterium
GCGGGTACTCCAGGTTGACCAGCTTGGCCAGCTCGGCCAGCGTGATCTCGAACATGGGCGCGGCGTCCTCCAGCGCGAAGTTCAGGTGGCCGAACACCTCCAGGCTGACCATTCCGTACAGCCTGACCCAGCAGCGCAGGAAGGTCAGCCCCGCGCCGAGCGGCAGGTCCACGCCGAGCGCCTCCTGGTAACTGGCCAGCTGCGCGCGCAGGACGGGGTCGATCTCGTCGTCGCGCGGGATGGGGAACGGCTGCTTGCGCCACAGTTCGTAGAACAGCGCGAAGAACACCCCGCTGAACTTGGCCGCACACTCGGTCACCACGTCGTCGTGGGCCGCCTCGAGGGTGGGCAGGGGGGTGCCGAACAGCATCCCGAACTCCGCCTTGTGGCTCAGGCCCCAGCGGCGGAACTCGCGGCACGCCGCGACCATCTTCGCGGTCATGCTGTCCCCGGCCGCCTCGATGGCCGCCTCGATCCCGGCACCTATCTCGCTGAAGATGTCCCCGACCACGTGCTGGATCAGGTCTTCGTGGCTGCCGAAGTACCGGTACAGCGCCGGGGCGGTCATGCCCATCTCGCGGGCGATGGCGCGCAGGGTGACCGCTTCCGGGCCCTGCGCGACGAGGATCTGCCGGGCGGTCTGCTTGATCTCCGCGGTCGTTTCCGCGCGGACGCGATCGCGCCTGCTCAGCGTCTCGACCACGGGGCCCTCCTGACTTCTGCGGACCGGGGACTCAGCACCACTTCCTGAGACCCGGCTGGCACCAAAGCGGCTGCCGTGCCCGCCCCGCTTCCTGAGAGCCAGCTGGCATCAGGGTTGCCGTGCGGTTAACAGCCTTGACACTGGTAAACGGCGTATGCAAGGTTAACGCTATTAGCAGTTTACGGCGTTCACGGATGTGATCGTTAGTAGCAGTTTAGGTGCTGGAGGATCTGGTGTTCGAGTCATGGGGGCGCGTGGTCTACGCGCAGAGGCGGGTGGTCCTGGTCCTCGCCGCGATCGTAGTGGTGGGTGCGGCGGTCTGGGGGACACGGGTATTCGGGGCGTTGCAGTCGGCGGGCGGCTTCTCCGCCCCGGGCAGCCAGAGTCAGCAGGAGAGCGACCTGGCGGCCCGGGCCTTCGGCCGCGACGCCGCCGATGTCGTGGTGCTGTACTCCAGCCCCCGGCTCACCGTGCACGACGCCGCCTTCCGGGCCGCCGTGACCAGGACCCTGGCCGGGGTGCCCGCCGGCGATGTGCGGTCGGCCGCGACCTACTGGTCGACCCGGTCCCCTCAGTTCGCCGGCGCGGGCGGCCACGCCACCTACGCCGTGCTCGAGCTGGCCGGTGGCACCGACTCGGCCCGGGCCAAGAACTACCAGGCGATCGCGGGACGCCTGTCCGCACCGGGCCTGTCCGCTCAGGTGGGCGGTCAGGTTCCCACGATGTCGGCGATCAACAAGCAGGTCACCTCGGACATCGGCCGGGCCGAGGGCATCTCCATGCCGCTGCTGCTCATCCTGCTGCTGGTGATCTTCGGCAGTCTGGCGGCGGCCAGCCTGCCACTGGCCATCGGGGGCATCGCAATCCTGGGGTCGTTCACCGCGCTGCGGTTGCTGACCCTGGTGACCGACGTGTCCATCTACTCCATCAACATCACCACGATCCTCGGCCTGGGCCTGGCCATCGACTACGGCCTGTTCATGGTGAGCCGGTTCCGCGAGGAACTGGACCGGCACGACACCACCGAGGACGCGGTGGCCGCCACCGTGGCGACCGCGGGCCGCACCGTCGCGGTCTCCGGTATCACCGTGGCTGTCGCCCTGGCCAGCCTCATGCTGTTCCCGGAGATGTTCCTGCGGTCGATGGGCTACGGCGGGGTGGCCACGGTCCTGGTGGACATGCTCGCCGCGCTGACCGTGCTGCCCGCCCTGCTCGCGGTGCTCGGGCCCCGGGTCAACGCGTTGCGGGTGCGGCGCCACGCGCCGCGCGCGGCCGGAGACGAGCAGAGCGGGGCCTGGTACCGGATCGCCCGCAGCGTGATGCGCCGGCCGGTGGCGTACGTCGTGGTTATCCTGCTGGCGCTGCTCGTCCTGGCGTCCCCGTTCCGGTCGATCACCTGGGGCGGCACCGACGCGCGGGCGCTGCCTGCGGGCGCCCCGGCCCGGGTGGTCGCCCAGGCCCTGAGCCGTGACTTCCCCGGCAACCCGTCCAGTCCTATCGAGGTCGTGACCCGGCTGGCCGGCCCGGCCACCGCACCGGCCCAGCGCGCGGCGCTCGCCACGTACGTGCGCAGCCTGGACCACGTGCCCGGGGTCTGGTCGGCCGCGCTGACCGGGGTGCGGGGGGACATCGCCCGGGTGGACCTGCGGTACGCCGCGGATCCGTACTCGGCCACGGCGCGGGACATCGTGACCGCGGTCCGCGCGGTCCCGCCACCGGCTGGCGGTCACGCCTACGTGGGCGGCGTGACCGCGCAGCTGGCGGACGAGCTGTCCAGCCTGGGTCATACGCTGCCGTGGATGGCGCTGGTCATGTGCCTGGCCACGTTCGTGCTGCTGTTCCTGGCGTTCGGCTCGGTGGTGCTGCCGCTCAAGGCGATCGTGATGAACGTGCTGTCGCTGTCGGCCACGTTCGGGGTGATCGTATGGATCTTCCAGGAGGGTCACCTGTCCGGGCTGCTGCGGTTCACCCCGACCGGCACCATCGACCCCGCCATGCCGATCCTCATGCTGGCCATCATCTTCGGCCTGTCCATGGACTACGAGGTGTTCCTGCTGTCCCGGATCCGCGAACGGTACGACGTGACCGGGGACAACTCCGCCGCCGTGGCCAGCGGCCTGCAGCGCACCGGGGGCCTCATTACCAGCCTGGCGTTCTTGCTGGTGATCGTGGTGGGGGCGTTCTCCGCGTCCGGGATCACGTTCATCAAGCTGATGGGCGTGGGGATGATCGTCGCCCTGCTGGTGGACGCGACCATCGTCCGGATCCTGCTGGTGCCCGCGACCATGCGGCTGCTCGGCCAGGCGAACTGGTGGGCGCCCGGGCCGCTGCGCCGCGTCTACCGCAAGTACGGCATGCGCGAGGAGGAGATAGCGCCGCCCGAGGCCGAGCCCGCCCGGGCGTGACCTCAGCCCGGCCCGGTGGTCAGCCGGCGGTGGCGGCCAGGGCGAGCGGCAGCACACCGGACGCGCCGGCCTCGCGCAGCAGCCGGGCCGCGACCGTCATGGTCCAGCCGCTGTCGATGCGGTCGTCGATGACCAGCACCGGGCCGCCGAGCGAGGCCACCGGGCCGGCCAGCGCACCGGGGAGCCGCAGCTCACGCCAGATCGCCTGGAGCCGCTGCGGGCTGTTGAACTGCCTGGGCCCCGGGCCGGCCCCCGCGTACTCCAGCGAGCCGAGCACCGGCAGCCGGCCGATCTCGGCGATCTGCTCGCCCAGGCTGGCGATCAGGAGGGGCCGGGTCCGGCTGGGCAGGGTCACCACGCCGGCCGGGCGCTGCTGCCAGTCCCACGCGGCCAGCACCTGGACGAGCGCGGCGACGAGGTCGCCGGGGACCGGGCCGTCATCCTCCCGGTCGAGGAGGGCGCGGAGTCCAGGACCCCAGCCCAGGCCGGTGAGGCGGCCCAGCGCCCGGCCGGTGTCCGCCGACAGCTCAGCCGGGATCTTGCCCGCCACGTCCACGCCGAGCCGCTTCATGCCCGGCGGCCACATGCGGCGCGGGGTGATGTCGATACCGGGGCGGAGCAGCCGGGTCCGGGCCAGCTCGGTTCCTTCCGCGGACACCTCCGCGGGCCACGGGTGGCCCGTGCAGTTGTCGCACCGCCCGCACGGCTGGGCCGCGGGGTCATCCAGCTGGTGGCGCAGGTACTCCATCCGGCAGCCTGGCGTGCGCAGGTAGCCGAGCATGGCCTGCTGCTCCCGGCCGCGCTCCGCCGCTACCGTCGCGTAGCGCTCGGCGTCATAGGCCCACGCCTGACCGGTGGCGACCCAGCCGCCGCTGACCTTGCGGACCGCGCCGTCCACGTCCAGGACCTTGAGCATCATCTCCAGCCGGGCCCGGCTCAGGTCCACCTGGGTCTCCAGCGCCCCCGACGACAGCACCCCTGACGACCCTGGCCCGGACGCCTCGCCGAGCGCGGCCAGCGTCGCCCGGACCAGCGGCTCGGGCGGGAACGCCAGCGAGGCGAAATAGGCCCAGATATCGCGGTCCTCCCGGCCGGGCAGCAGGACCACCTCGGCCCGGGGCACCGCCCGGCCCGCCCGGCCGATCTGCTGGTAGTAGGCGACGGGGGACTGCGGGGCGCCCAGGTGCACGACGAAGCCCAGGTCGGGCTTATCGAAGCCCATGCCCAGCGCGCTGGTCGCCACCAGCGCCTTGAGTTCCCCGTCGAGCAGGGCGCGCTCGGCGGACAGCCGCTGCTCCTGCTCGTCCCGGCCGGTGTAGGGGAGGACGTCGTGACCACGGTCGCGCAGGAAGGCCGCGGTCTCGTGGGCCGCGGCCACGGTGAGCGTGTAGATGATGCCGGAGCCCGGCAGCTCGGCCAGGTGCTCGGCCAGCCAGCCGAGACGCTGCTGCGCGGCCGGCAGTTCCACGACCGCCAGGCACAGGCTTTCCCGGTCCAGCGCGCCGCGCAGCACCAGTGCCTCACCGTCGGCCCCGCTGGCCAGCTGCTCGGCCACGTCCCGGGTGACCCGGGCGTTGGCCGTGGCCGTCGTGGCGAGCACCGGCACGCCGGGGGGCAGGTTCTCCAGCACGGTGCGGAGCCGCCGGTAATCGGGCCGGAAGTCGTGGCCCCAGTCGGAGATGCAGTGGGCCTCGTCCACGACCAGCATCCCGGCGGTCGCGGCGAGCTTGGGCAGGACGAGATCACGGAAGCCGGGGTTGTTGAGCCGCTCCGGGCTGACCAGCAGCAGGTCCACGGAGCCCGCGGCGATCTCCGCGTAGATCTCGTCCCAGTCGGCCATGTTGGCGGAGTTCACCGTCCGGGCCCGCAACCCGGCCCGGGCGGCCGCCTCGATCTGGTTGCGCATCAGGGCGAGCAACGGGGAGATGATGATCGTCGGCCCCATGTCCCGGGCCCGGAGCAGCGCGGTGGTCACGAAGTACACGGCGGATTTGCCCCAGCCGGTGCGCTGCACGACCAGGGCCCGGCGCCGGTCGCGGGCCAGCGCCTGGATCGCGGTCCACTGATCCTCGCGGAGCCGCGCGGACGGCCCGGCGAGGGCCCGCAGGCACTGCTCCGCCTCCTCGCGCAGCGCGGGGTCGGAAAGCAGCAGGCCGGAGTCGGAAACCATGAGTCCTTGGTATCAGGCGCCAGCGACAGCCCGGGCGTGTCGCGCGCCCGCCGCCGGGGTGCGGTCCCTCCCGCCGCGCCGGTCACGAGCGCACTGGCCAGGCACTTCGCGCTCTGCGTCCCCGGCCGTGTGAAATACTCGGTCCTAGACATCGGATGTGTGGGGTGTCGGCCGAGCAGGCCCGGGCAGCGGCGCAGTGGGCAGACGGGTACGGAGGACGGCTGTGGCGCTGACGGACGAGGCGATCGAGAAGATCAAAGCCATGATCGTCTCGGGTACCTTGCGGGCCGGGGACCGGCTGCCGCGGGAAGCCGACCTGGCCGCTGAGCTCGGGCTGTCCCGCAGTTCGCTGCGCGAGGCGGTCAAGGCCCTGTCACTGGTGAACATCCTGGACGTGCGGCGCGGCGACGGTACCTACGTGACCAGCCTGCAGCCTCCGCTGCTGCTCGAGGCGCTCAGCTTCATCGTGGACTTCCACCGGGACGGGACCGTCCTGGAGTTCCTCGAAGTGCGGCGGATCCTGGAACCGGAAGCCGCGGCCATGGCCGCGGAACGGATCTCGGCCGCCGAGGTCGCCGGGCTCCGCGCGCTCCTGGACAGCCTGGGCCCGGATCCCGAGGTGGAGGATCTGGTCGCCAACGACCTCGAGTTCCACCGCCGGATCACGGCCTGCTCCGGGAACAGCGTGCTCACCTCGCTGCTCGATTCGCTGTCCGGGCCGACGTCGCGGGCCCGGGTCTGGCGCGGCCTGACCCAGGCGGGGGCGACCCAGCGGACGCTCGCCGAGCACCGGGCCATCCTGGACGCGCTGGAATCCCACGATCCGGTGGTGGCCCGGTCGTGGTCCACCGTGCACATCGCCAGCGTCCAGCAGTGGCTGGCGTCAGTCCTGTGACCTGGGCACTTGAGTGCCCAGGGACGCGCTGGATCAGACCTGGCTGCCGACGCGCCAGGCGGGCCCCTCGGGATAGCTGAACTCTTTCACCGACTCGGGCCTCAGCTCGGCCGATGCCCCCGGCGCGGTGGGCACCACGTACCGCCCGCGCTCGACCCGGGCCGGCTCGGTGAAGTGCTCGTGCAGATGGTCGATCCACTCGATCTGGCGCCCCGCCGCGACCGTGGACACCGCGGCGTAGTCGAACATGGACAGGTGCTGGACCATCTCGCACAGGCCCACGCCGCCCGCGTGCGGGCATACCGGCACCCCGAATTTTGCCGCCAGCAGCAGGTTGGCGATGTTCTCGTTAACCCCGGCCACCCGGCACGCGTCGATCTGCATCACGTCGATGGCCTCGGCCTGGAGCAGCTGCTTGAAGATGATCCGGTTGGAGACGTGCTCGCCCGTGGCCACCCGGACCGGGCGGACCGCGCGGCGGATAGCGGCCGTGCCCAGGATGTCGTCCGGGCTGGTCGGCTCCTCGATCCACTCCGGCCGGGCCGGGGCCAGCTCGCGGACCCAGGCGATGGCGTCACCCACGTCCCATACCTGGTTGGCGTCCAGGGCGATCGCGATGTCGTCGCCCACCGTCCGCCGCGCGATCGCGATGCGCCGCTTGTCGTCCTCGAGCCGGGCCCCGACCTTCAGCTTGACCTGGGTGAAGCCGTCCTGGACGGCTTCCGCGCAGAGCCTGGCGAGCTGATCGTCGGAGTAGCCCAGCCAGCCGGGGGTGGTGGTGTAGGCCGGGTAGCCCCCGGCCAGCAGGGCCTCGATCCGCCCCGGGCGCCCGGCCGCGCCGCGCTCCAGCAGTTCCAGCGCATCGTCCGGGGTGAGGACGTCGGTCAGATACCTGAAGTCGATCAGGGAGACGATCGCCTCCGGGGACAGGCCGGCCAGCAGCCGCCACAGGGGCTGGCCCGCCTGCCGGGCGGCCAGGTCCCAGCAGGCGTTGAGCACCGCGCCGATCGCCATGTGGACCACGCCGCGCTCCGGGCCGAGCCAGCGCAGGGGGCTGTCCCCGGCCAGGCGCCGGGCCAGGCCGCCGAGGTCGGACAGCACCTCGTCCAGGTCGCGGCCGGCCAGGAACGGTTCGAGGGCCCGGATCGCCGCGAGCTGGATCTCGTTGCCGCGGCCGATGGTGAACACGTGCGCGTGCCCGGCCAGGCCGTCCGGCGCGTCGGTGCGCAGGATGAGCGCGGCCGCCGAGTAGTCCGGATCCGGGTTCATGGCGTCCGAGCCGTCCAGCATCCGTGAGGTCGGGAAGCGGACGTCATGGGTCTCGAAGCCAAGGATCGTCGTCATGCCTGTATCTCCGGGGGGTGCGCTCGCGCTGATGGGGCTGGCGCTCATTCGGCAGTGGCCTCGCCGCCGATCACCCGGGCCATGACGAGGGCGAACAGGATGACCGTGCCGTCGATGGCCTCGATCCAGTAGTTGGGCGCGTTGGCCAGGTCGAGGATGTTCTGCACCAGGCCGAGCAGGATGACGCCGGATGCGGCGCCGACCATGTTGCCCCGGCCGCCCTGCAGGCTTACCCCGCCGATCACTGCGGCGGCGAAGACCGCGAAGATGATCCCCTCCTGGTAGCCCTGCTGGCCCGTCACGGCGGAGACGCGCCCCGCTTCCATCAGGCCGCCGATCGCGGCCAGGATGCTGCCCGCGACGTAGACGCCCAGGCGGATCCGGTCCACCTTGATCCCGGCCGCCCGCGCGGCGTCGCGGTTCCCGCCCACCGCGTAGATGGCCCGGCCGATCCGGTGGTAGCGGAGGAACAGCCCGGTGCCGGCAAAGATGATCACCGTGACGACGAGCGAGACGGGCACCTTGCCCAGATAGGCCGACCCCAGGTAGCTGAACGCGGCCGGGAGGTTGAACAGCGTGTTGCCCTTCACGATGCCGTTCTGCAGGCCGGCTAGCACGATCGTCATGCCGAGCGTGACGATGAACCCGTTCAGGCGTCCCTTGACGATCAGCACGCCGTTGACCAGGCCGACCGCCGCGCCGACCGCGAGCACGATCAGGATCCCGAGGTAAGGGTTCAGGACCGTGCCCGCGCCGAACGCCGCGACCGGGACGATGAGCCAGGCCCCGACCATGGGCGCCAGCCCGAAGGTGCCCTCCAGCGACAGGTCCATCCCGCCGATGAGCAGGATGAGGCTCTCGCCCACCACGACCACGCCGAGGGCGGAGATCTGCTGCCCGATCCCCGAGATGTTCGACACGGTGAGAAAGGCGCTGTTCACGAAGGTGCCGACGACGATAAGCACGGCTAGAACCGGGAGCAGCGCCGCTTCGCGCAGCAGCGAGATGGCGGCCGCGCTGCGGCTGCGCCCCTGGAGGACCGCCTCCACGGCCGCGCGGCCGCGATCGGCCACGGCGGTCCCGGCCGGGTCGGGAGTTTCGCTCATCGTGACTCCTCTGAATCGGAATCGGGCGGCGGATCGGCGTCCCGGGCCATCCCCTCACTCGCGGCGATGAGAGCCTCGCGATCGAACGGGGGCTCGGTGAACTCGGTGAACCGCTCGCCACGGACCAGGACGATGACCCGGTCGCAGATGACCAGGTCGTCGAGTTCGTCGCTGGCCAGCAGCAGGCCCGCGCCGGTCTCGTCGCTTACCCGGGCCAGCTCGGCCAGGAGCAGTGATTTGGACGCCACGTCCACGCCACGGGTCGGGGTGATCGCCACGATGAGCCGGGGCTGGCGGGCCAGGGCGCGGGCGACGGTCACCTTCTGCTGGTTTCCGCCGGACAACTCGCCGGTGGTCTGGCTGAGACCCGCCGACACGATGGACAGCCGCCGGGCGAGCGGCGCGGCGGCCGCGGCCCGCGTGGACGGGCGCAGGAATCCGGCCACCCGCGCCAGCCAGTCGGTGATGGTCATGGTGGCGTTCTCGGCCACGCTGAGCGCCGCGACGAATCCCTCGGCCTGGCGGTCCTCGGGGATGTAGCCGACGCCGGCCTTCAGGTTGAGGTCACGGCGTCCCGGTGCGGGCCCGGTGCCGCCCACGAGCACGCGGCCTGTCTCATAGGGGGCGGCGCCCGCGACTATCCGGGCCAGGGTGGCGACTCCCGCGCTGAGCAGGCCGGTGACCCCGACGCGCTCGCCCGGGCGGACCTCCAGGGAGACGTCGGTGACCCGGCCGCCGGGCGAGTCGGACGACACGTGATCGACAACCAGGCAGGGCTCCGGGGCAGGAGTCGCCGGTCCCCGGGGGCGTGCACCCCCCGGGGCCAGGTCGGCCCGGGTCGCGGCGACATTCGGGCCGACCATCGCGGAGACCAGCTCGTCCTTGGACAGCCCCGTGGCGGCGCCGGTGAGCACCAGCTCACCATCCCTGATGACGGCGACGTCCTGGCAGATCTCGAAGACTTCCTCGAGATGATGCGAGATGTACAGGATCGCGACGCCGTTGGCGGTGAGCTGCCTGACCCGGGCGAAGAGCCGTTCGATGCCCGCCCGTTCCAGGGCCGCGGTCGGTTCGTCGAGCAGCAGGCAGCGGGTACCGGCGGCGAGCGCGCGGGCGATTTCCACGATCTGCCGCTGTTCCACGGTGAGGTCCGCGCAGGCCAGGTTCACATCGATGGAGAATCCCCATTCGGCCATGATCTGCGCCGCCTGGTCCCGCATCTGCCGCCAGTCCACCAGGCCGGCGCGCTGCGGCTGGCGGCCCAGGAACACGTTCTCCGCCACGGTCAGACTGGGCACCACCATGGAATGCTGGAACACGGTGGCGATCTGGCGGCGCCAGGCGCCCGCCGCACCCAGGGCGGGCGCCGGGGCCCCGTCGAAGCGCACCGCACCGCGGTCCGCGGGGTAGATGCCGCTCAGGATCGAGACCAGGGTGGACTTGCCGGCCCCGTTCCGGCCGACCAGGCCCAGGCAGCGGCCGGGCCACAGGGTGAGATCGACCCCGCGCAGCGCCTGCGTGCTGCCAAATTGCTTGTGAATTCCTGCTGCCTCGGCCGCCGGGACGGCGGCCGAGGCAGCACGGACCTGGTCCTCGGTCATCCAGCTGACGCGGCGGCGTTGCACACTCCGCCATGTGCCTTGCCGTACACGTTTCCCCACAGCTGCGCATTGCTGACGGGGGTGGTCGTCACCGTGCCCGGCAGGCCGTCAACGGGCTTGACCTTGAGCGTCATCGCGGTCTTGGTGACGAACGGCGCCACGATCGGATCAGCGAGGTTCTGATCGCCCTGGTAGCTGACCGTTTGCAGGGCGGGCGCGCCGCCGCCGGGCTGGCCCGCCTTCAGCACGACGCCCTGGGCAGCGTCCATGGCGTACTTGAGGGCCCAGTAGGCGTACAGGTTGGCCGGCTGCGACTGGGAGGCGTTGGTCAGGCCCCTGGAGATGTCGCACATCTCGAACGGCACCCCGTCGTCGCTGACCACCGCGACCTTGCCGGTCAGCCCCTTGGACTTGAGCAGCGGGATGATTCCGGTGTCCGGGCTGCTCCACGCCGAGTAGATGGCCTTGAGCTTGCTGCCGTAGGCGTTCACCGCGTTCTGCGCGTCGGTGACCGCGGTCGCGTCGGTCCACACGGTGGGATCCTTCAGGACCTTGACCCCTGGATCGTTGGCGGCCATGCAGGCGTTGAACGCGTTGGCCCGGTCCGCGCCGTTGGACGACGTCAGGTCGCCCTCCAGCTCCAGGACATAGCCGGACTTCGCCAGCGAGCTGATGTAGGCGCACGCGTCCAGGCCGTACAGGAGGTTGGAGGCCCGGACGACCATGTACACCTTGCCCACGCCCACGATGGTGTCGACCGAGATCAGCTTCACGTGGCGGGCAGCCGCGTAGGAGATGGCCGGGCCGAGGCTGGTCGCAGTCTCGGGGTTGACGATGATGGCTTTCGCGCCCTCATTGACCAGCTCCTCGACCTGCTGGTTCTGCAGGCTGGCGCTGGCCGCCGACAGCAGCGGCCCGAGCAGCTTGACATGCAGCTGCTTGGCGTACTGGTTCTGGTAGTTAATGTAGGCGGACCAGAACGCCGTGTTGTTGTAGGTGAGATCCACGCCGATCTTGACCGGCCCGGAGCTGGACGACTGGCCTGAGCTGCCGGCGCTGCCCGAGCTGCTGCCGCTGCTGGAACCACACCCGGCCAGCAAGGCCGCGGCCGCGACCACGGCCGAGGCAGAGATGGCAAAACGTCTGCGAAGTACCATCGGTCCTCCTGTCCACTCCCTCGGGCCGAGGCGCGCGCCCTCGCGCACCGCCAGTGGGACGGCACCGCCGGTCGTGTGCCAGGAAAATAGATCGGATGTCTGTGCACTGTCAACGCTTCCCGGGCCGCTGTGGTCAGACCGTCATCGAACCGAGATACAACGAACTTCCCTGATCTCTCGGTGGTAGAGACCGCTGTGGGACACCATGGAGCAGGAATAGTCATCTGATCTTTGGCAGCTCGCGGGGCCCAGAGCCCGAGCACGGACCTGCCCCCCGGGCCGCGGTCAGCGCGGTGCCCGTGGTCGTGCACAGGTCAGCAGCCGTATAGCTCATAACAGGTCACCTGTCCAGCAGCAGGCCAGGCGGCACCTTATTTCGCTATGCTGCACGTACCGGACCTGACGGCAGCCCCCCGCCCTGCGGTCGAGCGTGCGTTTTGGTGGCGCGCGCCTAAGGCATAGTTCCTGTGGCCCGAGGAGGTCGCTGATGATCGCTGCCGGGTTAATGCGCGCCGTAGCGCGCAGGCCACTCTGGTCCCTGGCGATCGCTGGGGTGGCAGCCGCCCCCGTCGTTCTGGCGGCCCCCGCCCTGGCGGGATCTACCCTGGCGGGATCCGCCACCGGTACCCGGATGGTGAACGACTGCGGGGGCGGTGTCTCCGCCGTGACCGTGCGGGTGCCCGCTGGGTTCCACCCACTGACCGCGACCCCGGCCCAGCTGGCGGCGAACGACCTGCCGCTCCGGCCGGCCGGCCGGGTCCAGCTGGCCGCGTGGCGGAGGTTCGTGACCGGGGGAGTCCAGGCGGCCCGGACCACGTGTGTTTTCGCCCCGGTGACCCCGTCCAGCGCCCCCCGGTCGATCGTGGGGGACGCCAAGCCCGCCTCGATCGTGGGCGACGCCTCGATCGTGGGGGACGCCAAGCCGGGAGGGTCCCAGTCGATCATGGGGCACGCCTCGATCGTGGGGGACGCCAAGCCCGCCTCGATCGTGGGTGACGCCTCGATCGTGGGTGACGCCAGCCCCGCCCTCGGCACGCTCACGCCACCGGCCAGCGCGCCCCGGCCCAGCCCGGGCGGCAACCGGGCCACCGCCGCCACCCGGACCGTCGTCTCCGGCACCTGGAGGGTGACCCGGCCGGCCAACAGCCCCACCGCCACCGCGTCGGCCTGGGCCGGCATCGGGCTCGGCCGGGCCGGTGATCCGCTCGTCCAGGCGGGCTCGTCCGCGGGCGGCTATTTCGGTTCATACCTGTGGTGGCGGATGGTCCCGCAGCGGCCGAACGAGCAGCGGATCAGCCTGGATACCGCGCCCGGTGACACCGTGTACGTGCGCATCCAGCTGCTGCACGGCCGGGCCTCGGTGACGATCCGGGACGAGAACACCGGCGCGGGCGGTACGTACGTGCTGAGGTACTAGGCGCCCCGGCCGCCTGGGATCATGGCCCGATGGACGGCGACATCAGGCGCCTCAAGGCGTGCCTTAACGGGAAGCGCAGCCAGGCGGAGTTCCCGGCGGTGCCTATCACGCCGGGCGAACTCGCCCGGGACGCGGCCGCCGCGGCCGCCGCCGGGGCCGAGGCTATCCATCTGCACGCGCGCGGCGCGGATGGCGCCGAGTCGGTGCGGGCCGCGGATGTCGGCGCGGCGGTGGCCGCGGTCCGCGCCGCCTGCCCGGGCACCCCGGTGGGCGTGTCCACGGGGCTCTGGATCACGCACGGCGACGCCGCGGCCCGGCAGGCCGCGATCGAGGCCTGGGCCAGCCTGGACGCCAGCGCACGGCCCGATTTCGCGTCCGTCAACGTCAGCGAGGACGGGTGGGCCGGAGTGGTCCGCACGCTCGGCGCGGCCGGCATCGCCGTCGAGGCCGGGGTGTGGTCGGTCGCTGACGTCCGGGTGCTGGCCGCCGCCGCCGAGGACGCCGGGCGGCCGCAGCCGCCGCTGCGGATCCTGGTCGAAGTCATGGACGAGCCAGCCCGGGCGGCACCCGGGGTGGCCGGGGAGATCCTGCGCGCCCTCGGGGACTCCGCGATGTCCGAGGTCCCGCGGCTGCTGCACGGCGAAGGCGAGGGCTGCTGGCCGCTGGTGGCCCAGGCGGCCCGGGACGGACTGCCCACCCGGATCGGGCTGGAGGACATCACCGCCGGCCCGGACGGCGAACCGGTCAGCGGCAACGCCGAACTGGTCCGGCTGGCCCTCGACGTGATGAACGGTGATTATTCACGGGGCGGGAGGTAGCCCAGCGTCAGCAGCACGTTGGCGTAGAGCCGGTCGTCGCCGGTGGCCACGCACACGGCCAGGTCCGGCTCGCGGCACACGGCGTAGAAGTCGAACCGGCCGAGCGGCTGCAGCGGCAGTCCCGGGCCGAGCAGCTCCCGGTACCGGGCGAACACGGCCGGCTCGCCGCCGCCGTCCGGGCGCATCACGTGCACCGCTTCCACGGGCACGGCGGCGAGCACCGGCTCGAGCACCTGGTCCACGGTGACCAGCCCGGGCCGGAGGTTCAGGTGGATGAGGGCCGCGCGCGGGCCGGCGTTGGTGCTGTGCGAGTAGTTGGCGTCGGCGAGGAGGACCCGGCCCCCGTGGCCGGCCGCGCCCAGCGCGGCCAGCAGCGGCGGGTGGATCAGGGGGAGGCGAAGCATGCGATCAGTGTGGCGTACCTGGCTAAGCGGACGCCGAGCTACACCCTGGGCACAGCCCGAACAGTTCCACGGTGTGGTCCACCGCGGTGAAGCCGGCCTCGGCCGCGACCTGCTCGGCCCAGCGCTCCACCGCGCGGCCCTCGACCTCGACGCTGGTCCCGCAGGTGCGGCAGATGAGGTGATGGTGGTGGGCGTTGCTCCCGCACCGCCGGTACAGCGTCTCGCCACTGGCGTCCCGGATCGTGTCGACCTGGCCGTCTTCGCTCAGCACCTGCAGGTGCCGGTAGACGGTGGTCAGGCCGATGTGCTCGCCACGCTGGCGCAGCTCAGCGTGGATCTGCTGGGCGCTGCAGAACCCGGGCAGCCCGCCCAGGACCGCCGACAATGCCTCAGCCTGCCGGGTACCGCGCACCCGGGTGCCGCCCAGCGGACGCTTAGCAGGCACCGGCGTCATCACACCCGCACAGTAGCAGCCGTGACCGGCTGTTTCCCCGCTCAGCGCCACCCCCCGGATGGACGGCGGGGTCGCCGTGACCGGCCGGGCCGGCGTGGGCCCAAGATGGAGGGCATGGCCACCCGACTGAAGAACGCGACCAGCCCGTACCTGCTGCAGCACGCGGACAACCCGGTCGACTGGTGGCCGTGGTCCGAGGAGGCCTTCGCCGCCGCCCGCGATCGCGACGTGCCGGTCCTGCTGTCGGTGGGGTACTCGGCCTGCCACTGGTGCCACGTGATGGCGCACGAGTCGTTCGAGGACCCGCGGACCGCCGCGCTGGTGAACGAGAACCTGGTCGCGATCAAGGTCGACCGGGAGGAACGCCCGGACGTGGACGCGGTCTACATGACCGCGACCCAGGCCATGACCGGCCAAGGCGGCTGGCCGATGACCGTGTTCATGACCCCGGACCGGGACCCGTTCTTCTGCGGCACCTACTTCCCCCGGGAGCACTTCCAGCGCCTGGTCCTCGGGGTGGCCAAGGCGTGGCGGGAAGACCGCGACAACGTCACCAGCCAGGCCCGGCAGATCTCCGGGGCGCTGGCCGAGCGGGCGGCACCGTTGCGGGGGCTGGGGATCGACCCGGCCGGCGCCGCGCCAGGAGCCACCGCCACGGACGTCCTGGCGGACGCCTGCGACCAGGCCGTCGCCGCGCTGGCTGAGACCTACGACGCGACCGCCGGCGGGTTCGGCGGCGCGCCTAAGTTCCCGCCGTCCATGGTGCTCGAATTTCTGCTCCGGCAGGGGGAGAGCGCGCGACAGCGCCACGGCGAGCCGGCCTCGATGGCGTTGCGGATGGTGGAAGGGACTGCCGGGGGGATGGCCCGCGGCGGCATGTACGACCAGCTCGCCGGGGGGTTCGCGCGGTACTCCGTGGACGCCGGCTGGGTCGTGCCGCATTTCGAGAAGATGCTCTATGACAATGCACTGCTGGCCCGGGTGTACGCGCACCTGTGGCGGCGCACGGGGTCGGAGCTGGCCCGCCGGGTGGCCCGGGAGACCAGTGCGTGGATGATCGCCGAGCTCGGCACCCCGGAGGGCGGCTTCGCGTCGGCGCTGGACGCGGACAGCGACGGCGCGGAAGGCCTCTTCTATGCGTGGACGCCGGACGAGCTCACCGCGGTCCTGGGGACCGCGGACGGGGAGTACGCCGCGGCCGCGTTCGGGGTGACGGCCGCCGGCACCTTCGAGCACGGCCGGTCGGTGCTGCAACGCCGCGCCGACCCCGATGACCCGGAGCGTTTCGACCGGGTCCGGATGGCCCTGCTGGCCGCGCGCGGGCAGCGCGTCCGCCCGGGCCGCGACGACAAGGTGGTGGCGGCGTGGAACGGGCTGGCCATCGCGGCGCTGGCCGAGACCGGGCTGCTGCTCGGCGAGCCGGCGTTCGTGGCCGCGGCCCAGCGCGCTGCGGAACTCCTGGCCCGGGTGCACGTGTCCGGAGGGCGGCTGACCCGGACGTCGCGGGACGGCGTGGTGTCCGGGAGCGCCGGGGTGCTCGAGGACTACGCGTGCGTGGCCGAGGGCCTGCTGACCCTGTCCGGGGTGACCGGCGAGGCGCACTGGGTGTCCCTGGCCGGGGAACTGCTCGGGACGGCGCTGGCCCGGTTCGGCGACGGGAGCGGCGGCTTCTACGACACTGCGGACGACGGGGAAGCGCTGGTCTACCGGCCCGCTGACCCGGCGGACGGCCCCACCCCCTCGGGTGCCTTCGCGGTGGCCGGGGCCCTGCTCAGCTACTTCGCGCTGACCGGGTCGATGCCGCACCGCGAGGCCGCGGCCGCCGCGCTGGGCCTGGTGCCGCCGATCGCTGCGCGGTTCCCCCGGGCCGCGGGGTCGGGCCTGGCGGTGGCCGAGGCGCTGGTCTCCGGGCCCGCCGAGATCGCGGTCGTCGGCCCCGCGGACGACCCGCGCACGGCCGCGCTGCACCGCGCTGCCTTTCATGCGGCCCCACCCGGTGCGGTCGTCGCGCTGGGCGACGGCGAATCGGACGGCGGGATACCCCTGCTCGCCGGGCGCGGACTGGTCGGCGGGGCCCCGGCCGCCTACGTCTGCCGGGGCTTCGCCTGCCTTGCCCCGGTGACCGATCCGGAGGCGCTGCGCGCCGCGCTGCGCGGCGGTTAGCCACGGTTTGATGCGCGACGGGCCGGTTTGATAGCGCTGGCGTAAATAGCACCGTAATTTTCGCCGCGCCGGTCCGGCGCCCGGCGCGCTGGCCTGCGCGTCTGCCCGCGCGGCCCGGCGCCGGGAGAGGCAGGCGGCCGCGTCCTGGTATGGCGGGCGGGGCCTGGGTATAGGTGCCCCGTGACTCCTGCTCCGGCGGCGGCGGCACGAGGCGGTGCCCGGCTGCGTCCGCATGCGCGCCGCTGGGGTGCGGCGCTGCTGGCGGTGGCGGCGCTCGGC
>JAOPYP010000339.1 GCA_025964635.1 Actinomycetes bacterium
GACGCCGGGCGGCCGTCGGCCGTCAGGACCTGCGACACCGTGGCCCCGGTGTGCACGACCACGCCCAGCTCAGATAGCAGCCGGGCCAGCGCGTCCCGCAGCCGGGCCAGCCCGCCCTCCACGTACCAGGCTCCCCGGGCGTGCTCCAGGTACGGGATGCACCCGACCGCCGCGGGCGCCTGGTACGGGGAGGAGCCGGAGTAGGTCGCGTACCGGCACGCGTACTGGATCAGCCGCGGGTCGGTGAAGAACCGGCGCGCAAGCCCAGCCAGCGTCTGCCCGGGCGCGCTGGCGAACAGGTCGGGCAGGCTGGCCTGGCGGCGGGCCAGCCCGGCCAGGTCCAGCGGGCCGGCCAGGAACGCCCGCTCGCTCGCCGCCCAGCACCGCTCTCCCCACTCGAAGAAGCGCATCCAGGCCTGGCCCTGCCCGGGCGAGAACCGCTCTACCTCCGCGGCCATCGCGCCCGGGTCGCTGCGCGCGTCCAGCACGCTGCCGTCCGGGAAGTGATAGCGGCAGACCGGATCCACCTCGGTCAGGGTGACCAGCTCGCCGAGCTTGCGGCCCGCCTCCGCGGCCAGCGCCCCGAACCGGTCCGGGAGGGTCAGCAGGGACGGGCCGAGCCCGAACGTGAAACCGTCCCGGCGCAGCTCGGTCAGCTTGCCGCCGAGCTCGTGGCGGCGCTCGAACAGCTGGACCTGGTGTCCCCGGGCCGCCAGCCGGATCGCGGTGGCCATGCTGCCCACCCCGCCGCCGATCACCACGACATCATTCATGGGCGCTGCGTTCCTCCGGTTGATTGCGGGAGCGGCGAGTCCAGGCCAGCGCGGCCGGGACGCCCATGCCGAGCGCGCCGGCCAGCGCGACCCCCCGGCCGTGCCGGAAGATCACCGCGAACCCCACCGCTTCCATAACGGCCATCACGGTGTAGGTGGCGAGCAGCCCGGGATGGGGTTTCGTTATCTGCCCTTGTTCGTGCGGCCTGGCCCTCTGGTGCCCGGCAGCCGGGTGCGGGGCGGGGGACCGGCAGGCGGGCCCGAACAGGCCGTCGAACACGGCCATGAGCACGGCGGATACCAGCAGCCAGCCCGCGAAGTTGCTGAGCGGCACGCCCTGGTAGGGGCCGTCATGAGCCCACCGCCAGAACCCATTGCCGGTCATCTGCGGATCCAGGAACAGGTCCCAGGCGGTCAGCGCGACCGCGCCCGCGGCGATCCGCCCGGCGCGGCTGCGGGCCAGGGTGGCGCCGACCGCGTAGCCGGGCAGCCCCATCCCGGCCCAGGCCAGCGGGACCACCAGCGGCACGGTCCCCGCGGCCGGGCGCAGCAGCCCGGTGTAGCGGTAGGCCCCGAACGGGAACCCGGTCCTGGTCCCGGCCCACTCGGCGGCCAGCCCCAGCGCGAACGCGACGGCGGCCGCGCCGACGGCGCGGGGCCAGCCCCACCGGAGGGCGGTGAACGACACGCTCGCGACGGCCAGCAGCGCGACGATCAGCGTGACGAAGATCTCCAGATGGCCGGCCCGGGAGGAGACGACCTGGGTCAGGGCCATGGCCGCGAGCGCGGCCCAGCCGGCCATCGCGGCCGCGCGGTGAGTCGCCCGCGGCGCGTCCCTGGTTTGTCCGGCGGCGCCGGGGCGGAGTTGAATAGCGGTCCTGGCGCCCGGACCCGGCCCGGGATTACCGGCGGCGGCTGGTGGCATAAGTCACCTCAGGAAGGTCATGACAGACACAGTCGGTTTCAGCGTGGGAGCGGTGGCCCGCCGTCTCGGGGTGGCGCCGTCTACCTTGCGCACCTGGAACCGGCGGTACGGGATCGGCGCCCGGGAACTCAGCCCCGGGAAGCACCGGCGTTACACGGCGGAGGACATCACCCGCCTCGAGCACATGCAGAAGCTCATCCTGCGCGGCGCGGCCCCGGCCGATGCGGCCCGGGCCGCCATGACCGGCCCGGTGGCGATGGTCCCGGCCCCGGCCGGGACAGACGGCGGCGCCGCCGCCGTAGCGGCCGGCGGCCCGGGGGGCAGGGAGCCCCGCGGGCGGGCGACCGCGGTGCTGGATCCCGGGGGAGCGGAGGCCGGGGGAGCGGAAGCCGGGGCAGCAGGCGCCGGGGGAGCAAGCGCCGGGCACGACGCAGGAGGACGCGACCCGGGCGGGCTTCCCCGCGAGGGATTCCCGGCCGCCCGGCCGGGTCCGGGCCACGGCTCCGGGGGCCAGCGCCTGGCCCTGCCCGGTGCGTCGGCCGCGGCCCGGGGCCTGGCCCGCGCCATGCTGGCCCTGGACGAGAAACGGGTCAGCGAGGCCATCCAGGCCACCGTGGCCCGCGACGGCAGCGTCCGCACCTGGGAGGAACTGCTGCTTCCGGTGCTCTCCGGGGTGGGCACCCGGTTCGAGCACACCGGGACGTGCGTCGAAGCCGAGCACCTGCTGTCGATGGCGGTCATGGCCGCGTTCTCCCGGCGCACCGCTGAACTGCCCGGCCAGGTGCGGCACCGGGCGGTCTTGCTCGCCTCGGCCGAGGGTGAGCAGCACAGCCTGCCCCTCTACGCACTCGCGGCGGCGCTGGCCGAGCGGGGGATCGACAGCCGGATGCTCGGCTCTGACCTGCCGTACTTTGCGCTGGCGGCGGCCGTCCGGCGCACCGGGCCCGGGGTGGTCTTCCTGTGGTCCCAGGTACCGGCGACCGGCGATCCGGCGGTGCTGCCTGACCTGTCCCCGCGCCGCCCCGGCGCGCGGCTGATCCTCGGTGGCCCCGGCTGGGCCCGGGACCGCATTCCGGCCGGAGCCCGGCTCGTCGGCTCCCTGCCCGAGGCGCTGACCGAAGTCGTGGCGGCCCTCGGCTACTGAGTTCCGGCGGGCTGGTGAGTTCCGGCGGGCCGGCCCCGGGCCTGCTGATCCCTCCGCCCGGCGGGCTGGCCTCCGGCCTGCTGATCCCTCCGTACGGCCTGGCCCCGGGCCTGCTGATCCGACCGCCCGGCGGGTAGCGGCGGCCTGATCGGGCTGCCGCGTCGGATGCCGCCGCACCGCTTCCCCCTCCGTGCGCTACCCGGGGCGGTCTCGTCCCGGGCTGCTTCCTCCCGGCCCCGGCGTCTCGCCCGGGCCTGTCCTGGCCGCCCGGTCCGGGCCCGGGTAACGGATTCCCGTGTGTGCGGCTCACCAGTCTTCGGCGGCGGCTGCGTCCCCGGTTGCGTTCCCGGTTGCGCGCAGCCCGATTCTCAGCTATGAATAACTTTTGAAGCGATTTTTTGGGCGGCGCCGAGCCAGGACCTGGCTGGGCCGGCCACGACGGACGGGGGCGCGACGTGCGCGCAGACAAGATCAGGGAAATCGGCGTTCGCCTGGCCGGGGCCCACGATGACGCGTTCGACGACTGCTACGCCGAGCTCGGGCCGCTCCTGCGGCGCTACCTGCGCGGCCGGGTCCCGGACGCGGACATCGACGATGTGGTTCAGGTGGTGTTCGTGGAGGTATGGCGCTTCCGCGGCCGCTTCGACCCGTCGCGGAGCCTGGAGGCGTGGGTGCTCACGATCGCCCGCAGGCGGGCGATCGACCACCTGCGGGCCCGGCACCGTGACACGGTGCCCCTCGAGGACGCCCTGTCGATGGCCGGCCCCGACGGGCGTGACATCGCCAGGCAGGTGGAGCGGTCGCGGGACTTGCAGGTGGCCCTGGGCCGGCTGCCCGACCTGCAGCGGGAGGCGATCGAGATGGCGTACTACGCGGACCTGACCCAGCGGGAGATCGCCGAGCGGCTGGACGTGCCGCTGGGCACCATCAAGGCCCGGACCGCGCGGGGCCTGCGCCGGCTGAGCGTCCTGATCGCGTCGCCCGCCGCGGTGTGATGAGTCAAGGCCCGGACCCGGCGGGGCGCCGGCCGGCGTGCGTGAGCCGGTTAGCGGGGCGGTATGAGCGAGCCGTTGCGCACGGCCTCCGCGGCCAGCACACCGAACAGGTAGAAGTACGCCGCTTCCTCGTCGTCGAAGGAGCGCACCTCGTGCCGGACGCCGTCGGCCGCGCTGAAGACCTCGAACCCTTCCGCGGTCCGCAGCAGGCACATCGCCCCGTCAGACTCCTGCTCCAGCGCGTAGGCCGACCGCGGGATCGCGGCCAGGTCCGCGAGTTCCGAAAAGATCGCCCGGGTCGGAATCCGCTGCTTGCGGGCGGAGCGCCGGCCGGTCTTCGGTGCCGGCCGCCTGCGCGCCGGGCCGGGGGCGGCGGGGGCGTCAAGGATCCCGTCCGGGCCGGCCATGCCGTTCCAGCTGGCCATGCCGTGCCCGTTCGGCGCCCCGGCTACCGTCCCGGGGGCGCCGCCGCCGTTCCAGTTCCCGGGGCTGGCGGGTGCCCCGTTGCGGTTCCAGCCGCCGGTGTCGGCCGGAGCGCCGTTGCGGTTCCAGCCCCCCGTGTCGGCGGGGGATCCGTTGCGGTTCCAGCCGCCGGTGTCAGCCGGGGATCCGTTGCGGTTCCAGTTCCCGGTGCCTGGCGGGGTGCCGTTGCGGTTCCAGCTGCCCGTGTCGGCGGGTGCCCCGTTGCCGTTCCAGCTCCCGGTGCCGGCCGGGGGGCGGTCGCCGTTCCAGGCGCCGGCCGGGGCCAGCGCGGGCTCGCTCAGGTAACCGGCCCCGCCGTCCCGGCCGCGCGGATCCCGGGGGGTCCCAGCGGAGGCGGGAGGCGCCGGTGGCCGCTGGGGGGAGCCGTAGGGATAGGACGGCATCGGCTGCGAGCCGTTCACCGGCCCCCGCCGGGGCAGGCTCTGTTCCGCCTTCTCCTCGGTGAGGCCGGCCACCTCGTCCCGCGGGGTCAGCAGCTCGTACACGCCCCGGTCCACCTGCCAGTAACCGAGTTCCCGGGCCCGCCGGCCGTCCTTGCCGAGGTAGGCGATGTGCAGCCGGTCGCCGAGGTCATCCAGCACCAGGCAGGCATCGCCATGGAAACTGCCCACCGGACGCGACTCCCAGAGCACATCGACCTCCGCCCTGATCACATGCTTACGCCAGTGCCCCGGAGCGGGCTCGAAGCCCAGCTCCTCCGGCGGGGGGCACGCCGCGAACAGGACCACATCGGAATTGGACGGGCCGACTCCAACCTCGTACGGCACCCCGCGGTAGGTGGCCATAAGCCTGAAGCGCATGGCTCACAGCCCCCTCGACGGCCGCAGCCAGGACTGCCCGTCGTAGCGGGCGATGAACTCCTCCCCGCCCAGCACGATCCGGTGGATCTCCGCTCCCACCGGGACCGGTATCGGCAGCGTGTAGAACTCGGGGATGGAGCTGCGGGACCGGCTGTTCTGGCCGTCCGCGGGGGGAGGCGCCAGAGAGGAATCCATCTCCAGGGCGAGCCAGCGCATGACATAGATCTCCGCGAGTTCGGCGGTGAAGTCTGAGCCCTCATAGCCAAGGTTGAGCGAATCATAGAAATTCGCGGGGCCGTGGAAGGCACAGTCCCTGGCCCGGTACACATACCCAGCAATCACCGAACGCCGCCCGGTCAGATAGGGCTCGACCAGGCGGGGCGGGATGACCTTTTGCATCGGCGTTCCCGGTTCAATGATCCTGACCATGTGCTCAGCCTCTGTCACACGCTCCCCTCCGGTCGGCGTTCGGTGCAGTTCAAAAGACTCTCATACGGCGATTTCCCCCTCAACTGCTTCGCCTGCAGTGGCGTGCCGGCCCACATTGGCCGGTTCCACCTGCCTGCTGAGCTGTCGGGGCACCGTCACTCGTGACGCTGCGGCTGGCCCGGGACACCGTGGTCACATCGGGCCGGGCGCCACTGCGCCACGGCGCGGCCGTCAGCGCTAGAGCTTACGGGGGATAGCGCCAGCCGTCTGGGTGTCACGGCAGATGCCCTAGGGTTGGGACGTGCATGGGCTGACCGTGGCTGAGCCGAAATTCCCGGGAGACGACGGGGCCGCCGACCCGGCGGTGCTGGCCGCGCTGACCGCGTATGCGGCAGGTCAGGGGAGTGAGCACGCCGCGCTGACCGCACTGGCCCAATCCCGCCTGCTGGTGCCCGTGGTAGCCGTGCTGGCCGAGGCGGACGAGCAGGGCGCCGAGAGATCCACGGAGATGGCACTGCCCACCCTGGTCGCCCAGGACGGCGCCCGCGCCGTACTCGCCTTCACCTGCCTCGACGCGCTCCAGCGGTGGCGCGGCGACGCGCGCCCGGTACCGGTTCCCGCGGCCAGTGCCTGGCTGGCCGGCACCCAGGACGCCGACGCGGTAGTGATCGACGTGGCGGGCCCGGTCACGCTTGCCGTGGCCGGCGCCCGGCTCGCCGCGCTCGCAGCGGGCCGGCCGGTCCCGCTGCCGCACCAGGATCCTGAGGTGCTGGCCGCTGTCCAGGAGGCGCTGGCGCGTGAGCCGCTGATCGTGGCGGCCTCCCTGACCACGCCCGATCAGCGCGTCACGGCCACCGGCGCACCGGGCCCCGGTGGCCCGGGCGACGACCCGGCCGGGGAGAGCGGCGGTGTGACCTCTGAGTCTCCCGGGGCGGACCTGGCGCTCCAGGTCACGCTGGCCCCCGGGTGTGACCCGGCCGCGGCCGGGGCGGCGGTCCGCCGGGCGGCGGATGCCATGCTGGCCGCCACCGGCGACCGGCTGCGCCGCGGCGTTGAGGTATCAGTGGTCCAGGCGGGCCGGACGGCCAGGCCGGCGTGAGCGACTTGCGCAGCGCCGTCGCTGGACGGGCCGCCGGTGGGAGGATCGGGACATGTTTCGCTGGCTGACCGCGGGAGAGTCGCACGGGCGGGCCCTGGTGGCCATCTGCGAGGGAGTCCCCGCAGGCGTCGAGATCAGCACGGCGGACATCACCGCCGCGCTGGCCCGCCGGCGGGCCGGGTACGGCCGCGGCGCGCGGATGAAGTTCGAGCAGGACGAGGTGGAGATCACCGGGGGGACCCGGCACGGGCGCACGCTCGGCGGCCCGGTGGCCATCCGGGTGGGCAACAGCGAGTGGCCGAAATGGGAGACGGTGATGTCACCTGACCCGGTCCCGGCCGAGGACCTCGAGAACCTGGCCCGCAACGCCCCGCTGACACGGCCCCGGCCCGGTCATGCCGATCTGGCCGGAATGCAGAAGTACGGTCACGACGATGCGCGGCCCGTGCTCGAGCGGGCCAGCGCCCGCGAGACCGCCGCCCGGGTCGCCCTGGGCGAGGTGGCCAGGCAGTACCTGAGCCAGGCGTATGGCATCGAGGTGCTCAGCCACGTAGTCGCGCTCGGGCCGGTCAGCGTGCCCGAGGGCACCCTGCCGGAGCCCTCTGACCGGGACCGGATCGACGAGGACCCGGTGCGCTGCCTGGATCCGGCGGCCAGCGCGGGGATGGTGGCGGAAATCGATGCGGCGCGCATGGACGGCGATACCCTCGGTGGGGTCGTCGAGGTGGTGGCCTACGGCCTGCCGCCCGGGCTCGGCAGCCACGTGCACTGGGACCGGCGGCTCGACGGGCGTCTCGCCGCGGCGCTGATGAGCATTCAGGCCATCAAGGGTGTCGAGGTAGGCGACGGGTTCACCACGGCCCGGCGCCGTGGCTCGCAGGCCCATGACGAGATCGACCTGGCCGAGGGCGGGATCCGGCGGCGGACCAACCGGGCGGGCGGGATTGAGGGAGGCATGAGCACGGGAGAGGTGCTGCGGGTGCGGGCGGCCATGAAGCCCATCTCCACGGTGCCGCGGGCGCTGGCCACGGTCGACGTAGCCACTGGCGAGCCGGCCCGGGCCATCAACCAGCGCAGCGACGTGACGGCGGTCCCGGCCGCGGGCGTGGTCGCCGAGGCCATGGTCGCCCTGGTGCTGGCCGGGACGGCGGCGGAGAAGTTCGGCGGCGACTCCGTGGCCGAGGCCCACCGCAACTGGTCCGGCTACCTGAACTCGCTGGTGATGAAGTGACCGCGCAGGA
>JAOPYP010000279.1 GCA_025964635.1 Actinomycetes bacterium
GGTACGGGATACTGGTCCGTCGGGCGTCACGCCCGCCGGGGGCACCGGCACCCACCCGCCATTTGAACCGCCATCCACCAGCGTTTGAAGGGCCAGCACAGAGTGTCAGGCGAGGACAGCACGAGCAGCGCGACCAGCAGCCCGGCGGCGGACGCTGAGTCTCCCCAGCCGGGCGCCCCGGCCAGCCGGGCCGACGTGCTGGGCGAGATCCGGCAGCAGCGGATCGACAAGGTTCACCAGCTCCGCGAGCAGGGCATCGACCCGTACCCGCCCGACGCCGTGGAGCGGGTCAGCATCGCGCAGGCCCGGGAGATCGCCGACGGTGAGCCCGCCACCATCGCCGGGCGGATCATGCTGCTCCGGCCCATGGGCAACCTCACGTTCGGCCAGCTGCACGACGAGACCGGCGACATGCAGTTCATGATCTCCCGGCGGGACCTGCCCGGGGACCACGTGCCGGGCTACAAGGCCCTGACGAAACTGCTCGACATCGGCGACTTCGTGGCCGTCGAGGGCTACCGGCTGGCGACCAGGACCGGCGAGCTGTCGGTCGGGGCGCGCAGGGTGACGATCCTGACCAAGTCGCTGCGCCCGCTGCCGGACAAGCACTCCGGACTGTCCAAGGAAGAAGTCCTGCTGCGCAAGCGGTACCTGGACATCCTGCTGCACCGCGAGATCCAGGAGATGATCTACGCGAAGGCCCGGTTCTGGCGGTCCATGCGCCGGTTCCTCGAGGACCGCGGGTTCACCGAGGTGCAGACCCCGGCGCTGGAGCTGACCACCGGCGGCGCGGACGCGCGCCCGTTCGTCGCGCACCACAACTACCTGGACACCGACGTCTGCCTGCGCATCTCCATGGGCGAGCTGTGGCAGAAGCGGCTGCTGGTCGGCGGGCTGGAGCGCACGTTCGAGATCGGCCGCCAGTTCCGCAACGAAAACCAGAGCCGCGAGCATCTCAATGACTACGACCAGATGGAGTTCTACTGGGCGTACGCCAACTACGAGACCGGGATGCGGCTGGTCGGGGAGCTGTTCCGGCGGGTGATCAGCGAAACCTTCGGCACCCTGTCCTTCACCCTGCACCGCAACGGCCGGGAGTACCAGGTCGACCTGGGCGCGGACTGGGCGCGCTACGACTACTACGAGACGATCAGCCAGATCCTCGGCTTCGACGTCCAGTCCGCCACCGTGGCCAAGCTGGCCGCCAGCATCGACGACCTGGGCCTGGTGGTGGACCGGGACGGCCTGAACCGGGCCCGGGCCATGGACGCGCTGTGGAAGCACTGCCGCCGCAGCCTGGCCGGGCCGGGTTTCCTGGTCAACGAGCCGCTGGAAGTCTCGCCGCTGGCCAAGAGCCGGCCGGACCGGCCGGGCATCGTGGAACGGTTCCACGTCATCGTGGCCGGGAGCGAGCTGGGCAACGGGTACAGCGAGCTGAACGACCCGCTGGAGCAGGCCCGGCGGTTCGAGGAGCAGCAGCGGATGCGTGAGGCCGGGGACGCCGAAGCGCAGATGCCCGACCCTGAGTTCGTCGAGGCGCTGGAGTACGGCATGCCGCCGGCCTGCGGGTTCGGGCTCAGCGAGCGGGTGTTCGCGTTCTTCATGGACAAGAGCGTCCGGGAATGCCAGATCTTCCCGCTGCTGCGCCCCCTGGACCGCGACGGCGGCTGACCCGCCGGCGGCCTGGCCGCTAGGAGGCGAGCCCGCCAGGCTGACCGGAGGCGGCCGGCGCCTGCCGCTCCAGGTGCCTCACGTCGGGCACGAGCAGCACGGCGGCGGTGAGGACCACGATCAGGATGGCCCCGGCGGCCAGGACGGCCGGGGTACCGAACGAGCCGGCCAGCGGCCCGGCCACCGCCGTGCCGACCGGCGCCAGCGCGAAGCTGCCGAGCGCGTCGTAGGACGAGAGCCGGGACAGCATGTCGGGCGGGATCTCCTGCTGCATCGCCGTGGCCCAGTTCACGCCGAACACCTCCACGCACCCGCCGGTCAGGAAGGCGGTCGCGGCGATCACGGGGACCGGGAGGGGAACGGCCAGCGCCAGGAGGAACACGGATTCGGCGGGCACGGCCAGGCTCGCCGCCAGCAGCATCCGGCGCGGCCGGAATCTGATCATGACAAAACCGCCCAGCACGGCCCCGATACCCTCGGCAGCCAGGATCACCCCCCAGCTCCGAGCCCCGCCGAGGTGGGCGTCCGCGACCAGCGGGCCGAGCACGCTCTCGGTCCCGGTCAGGATGGCCACGATGAAGGCGAACTGCAGCACGATCACCCAGAGCCAGCGCCGGGTGATGAAGTCACGCCAGCCCTCGCGCATCTCGTGCAGCATCCCCGTCCTGGGCGCGGACGGCCGGGCGGGAAAGCGCATGCCCGCCCGCAGCCCGGCGGCCACCGCGAAGCTCACCGCGTCCGCGGCCAGGCCCCAGCCCGGCCCGGCCAGGCCGGCCACGACACCGCCCAGGGCCGCACCGCCGATCTGGCCGCCGTTCCGGCCGATCCGGTCCATCGCGTTGGCCTGCGCCCGCTGGCCGGCCGGCACGGTGTGCGGCAGCAGCCCCTCCGCGGCCGGGAGATAGAACCCGGTCCCGACGCCGCGCGCGGCGGCCAGGGACGCGAGTTCCCAGACCCGGGCGTGGCCGGCCAGCACCAGGATGGCCGACGCGGCCTGGGCCAGGGCCTGGAGCCCATTCGCGGCCACCATGACCTGGTGGCGCGGCAGCCGGTCGGCGACCACGCCGCCGAGGATCAGGAAGCCCATCAGCGGAACCAGGTACGCGGCCGCGACGTAGCCCACATCGCTGGCGGACCCGCCGATCGCCAGGACCGCGAAGGGCAGCGCCACGGTGGCCACCGCGGTCCCGGTCGCCGAGATGACGTCACAGGCCAGCAGGAGCCGGAAGTTGCTGCTGCGCAGCGGCCCAGAGGGCAGGCTCAGGTGCCTCATCCGGCCTCCGGGGCGGCCAGGAACCTGGCCCGGCCGGAACGGAAGGTCACGGGGCCGGGGTGACCGGGACGATCTTGACGGAGACGAGCTGGCCGTCCCGGACCTCCAGGACACCGACGGTGCCCTGGGGCTGGCGACGGCGGTCGGTGGGCGAGCCGGGGTTGAAGATCCGCTGCCCGTTCTCGCTGTGGTCGAGCGGGATGTGCGAGTGGCCGAAGACGACCAGCTGGGCGGCGGGGAACCGGCGGCGCATCCGGGCCGGGCGCCCGGGGGCCGGGCCCGCGTCGTGGATCATCGCCACGCGGAGCCCGTCCAGGTCCAGCTCCAGGGTGTCCGGCGCTCCCCAGGCGGCCACGTCCGGGCCGTCGTTGTTACCCCGGACCGCCCGGACCGGGGCGCAGCCGGCCAGCTCGTCCAGCACACCCGCGATGCACACGTCGCCCGCATGCAGGATGAGGTCCGCGCCGCGCAGCTGCTCCGCGACCGGCGGCGGGCAGGACCGCCAGCGGCGCGGCGCGTGCGTGTCGGACAGGACGATCACCTTCACGGCCCCATCCTGCCCGGTGCGGCCCTCCCCCGGGTGTTGGCCGGTCGCCCGGGCGCCGTCGGCCTGGCTGGGTGCCGGAGGCTAGCCTGGAGCCAGGCCGAGCTGGGCCATAAGGTCCGCCTGATCGAAGTACAAGTGCGTACTGGTGATCTTGCCGTTGTCGACCTCGTAGACACCGCAGAATCGCGCGTCCAGGACCCGGCCGGTCGGAGCGATCTCGCCGGCCGGGGTGCGCAGGGTGCCGGTGTGCGTGCCGACGAACCGGCCCTCGTGGACCCCTCCCCGGTCGTCGGCGTGGATGGTGACGATCTCCAGCCGGTTGTCCGGGAATGCCTCGTTCCACATGGTCCAGATGGTGTCAGCGGCGTCCTGCCCGGACAGTTCCACCCCGCCCGGCGCGCGCAACTCCAGCCGGTTCAGGTCGGCGAGGGCCATCCAGCCCGCGCGGTCCCGGGTGTTCCACAGTTCGATGTTGCGTTCGATCAGGCTCCGGGTGTCTCCCTCGCGCACGGACGAGAACCTCAGCGTGAACTCCTCGACCGTCCGGACCTGGGTGTGCGTCACCGCGGCCAGGTCGGTGCGCAGGGTCGCCACTCCGGACCGGCCGGCCGCCAGGGCCGCGTGGTCCTGCCACGCGGTCACCGCGATGCAGTGCCCGGTTTCCCTGTCGGCCAGGAACTGCGTGCTGCACAGGCCCGGCATCTGCATCAGCGCGGGCACGCCCGTGTTCCGGAATTCCACGATGGCCGCGTCCAGGTGGGCCGGGTCAGCGTCGATCCGGGTCATCCGTACTCCGGCCCCGGTGGGCGGCCGGCTGCGGCGGGCGAAGACGGCCGCCTCATAATGCTCGACCGTCACAGTGCCACTGATCAGTTCGGTCAGCTCTTTGCGCGGGACCTCAACGGCCTGCTCGCTTGCGGCCATCGCGTCAGCCGTGTCCCAGTACGACGCGATCACGCAGACTCCCAGGTCGGCGTTGGTGAGGACGGCTATCCCCCGGGTGCCGGGCTGGGCTTCGACATGCGGGCGGACGCTCCCCTCGAGGTAGCGGGTCGCCTCGTCCAGCCGGGCCGGGTCGCCGACCAGCATGTTCATCCGGACGTGCATGATTGTCTCCTTGTCCGCCTTTCCCGGCGGTCAGGTATCCGCGCCCGGCGGTGCGGCCGCATCCGCGATCGGTGCGGTCGTCGGCAGCGATGCGCTCGAGGCGCGCTACCCGGCCAGCAGGAACGACAAGTCGTCGCTAGCGCTGTCTGTCGTGAACCCCGTCCACACCGCGCCACGGCTGGTCCCCCTGTGGGCACTAAGCCCCTGCTGCCACCCCGGGACCCGCTGTGCGCGGTTCGTCCAGTCAAACACCGCGGCACCGGCCAGGCAAGGGTATCGCGGGACAGCCTGCCTGCCCGGACCGAACTATTTTTGAACGTGTTCAAAAATATGCTTTACGTCGCGGTCGTCCCAGGCGCATACTTGAACACGTTCAACTCATCAGAGTCCCGATCCCGGGGAGGCGCGATGGGCGCCGTCGTCACTTACCTCGTCTACCTGGCCATCAGCGTCAGCCTCACGGTCGGCGCGGGCCTGGCCCTGGCCCGCAGCGGCCGGGTCTTCCTGCGGGATGTGTTCGGCGGCGATGAAGCGCTCGCCGAGGCCGTCAACCGGCTCCTGGTGGTCGGCTTCTACCTGCTCACGCTGGGGTTCGTGGTGCTGGCCATGCGGCCGTCCGTGGAGATCACCGGGGTCCGGCAGGCGGCCGGGGTGCTGTCCGTGAAGATCGGCGAGGTGCTGCTGGTCCTGGGCGCCCTGCACCTGATGAACTTCGTCATCTTCCGCCGGATCCGGCGCCGCCCGGCGGCCGCCGCGACTGGGCCGGTCCGCCGCGGGCCGCAGCCGACCCGGGCGCTCCGGCTCGGTCCCCCGCTGGACACCCCACCGCGTGACCCCCAGGACGTACATTGACCACTGTGGCCGAGCTTGAGCTGACTCCCCGGGCCGAGCAGACCCGGGCGGCGATTGTGACGGCGGCCCTGCGGCTGTTCCGGGAGAACGGGTACGAGGCGACCACCATGCGGGCCATCGCCCGGGAAGCCGAGGTCTCGACCGGCAACGCCTACTACTACTTCAGCTCCAAGGAAGAACTCGTCCAGCAGTTCTACGCGAGTAACCAGGCGGATCACCTGGCGGCCTGCCGTGAGGTGCTGGACCGCGAGACCGATTTCGCCGCCCGGCTGCACGGTACCCTCCGCGCGCTGATCGACGTGTCCGCGCCTTACCACGAGTTCGCGGCCCGTTTCTTCAAGTACGCAGCGGAGCCGCGCAGCCCACTGAGCCCGTTCAGCAAGGAATCGAGCCCGGCCCGGGACGCGTCCATCGTGATGTACGGCGAGCTGATCGACGGCTCTCACATCAAGATCGACCGCGAGCTGCGCGCCCAGCTGCCCGAGCTGCTCTGGCTGTACTCCCTCGGCGTGATCCTCTACTGG
>JAOPYP010000706.1 GCA_025964635.1 Actinomycetes bacterium
GGGCCGCCGGCCGCACGCACGTCCGGGGCCCGGCGTACCCGGCTGCTGGGCTGGTTCTCGGCCGCGTCCATCGCGCTCGCGATCGCCGTGCTCATCGGGATCTCGCTGGCCGGCCCGGGCGCCGCGGTCGTCCGCACCCCCCGGCCCGCGGCCGGGCCGCCCTGGTGGTTCTCGTGGCCGCTGCCGGTCGCCGTGGTGACGATCCTGCTCTGGGCCGCGTCGGTGCTCGGCGCGGCCGGGGTCGCGGCGGGCCTGGTGGCGGTGCGCCGCGGCGCCCGCCCGCCCATCCGGCTGCTGCTCATCGCGGCGTTCACCGTCACCGGCGTGCTGGCCGTGCTGCCCGCCGCCGGATCGTCCGACCCGCTCGATTACGCAGCGTACGGCCGGATGGTGGTGGTCGGCCATAACCCGTACCAGATGACCCCGAAGCAGTTGCGCCTGGCCGACGATCCGGTCGGCGAGACCGTGCCGCACTCCTGGCAGGGGAGCCATTCCGACTATGGGCCCCTGGCCAGCCTGGAGCAGGCCACGGCCGCGGAACTCGGCGGCGACTCCGCCGCGCGGATCGTCCTCTGGCTGAAGCTGTGGAACGCGCTGGCGTTCGGCCTGGTGATCATCGCTATCGACCGGGTGCTGCGCGCCGACCCGGCCCGGCGGGCCCGGGCGCACCTGCTCTGGTCACTGAACCCGCTGCTGCTCTGGGGGCTGGTCGCGTCGGGTCATCTGGATACCGTGGCCGCCGCCTGCGGCCTGCTCGGCCTGCTGCTGGTGAAGCCGTGGCGGCGGGACGAGGGACCGCACCTCGGCCAGTTCCTGGCCGCGGGCGCGCTGACCGGGGCGGCCGCCGACCTGAAGATCACCTACGCGCTGTTCGGGCTGGGCCTGGCCTGGGCCGCCCGCCGGTCCCTGGGCGCCCTGCTCGCTGCCGCATCGGGCGCGCTGGCGATCCTGGTGCCTTCCTACCTGTGGTTCGGCCGCCGGGCCCTGACCGTGCTGGCCAACCACCGCGACGCCACCACCGACAACCTCTACCGGCTGTTCGCGCACTCGTTCCTGCGCCCGTCGCTGGCCCAGGTCGACCTGGTGATCGTGCCGGTCGTCGTCATCGTGGCGGTACTGCTGCTGTGGCGGCTCCCGGACCGTCTCCCGCAGCTGCCCACGGTGATGCCGGCCTTCGCGCTGAGCCTGGCCTGGATGCTGGCCTGGCCCTATCAGCGGCCCTGGTACGACGCGGCCGTCCTCTGCCTGCTCGTGCTGTACCCGGCGTCCCGGCTGGACTGGGTCATCCTGGGGCAGCTGGCGGCGGGCACCATCGAGTTCATGCCCGGCATGCCGAGCTTCCCGCCCAGGCACACCTGGCTCGCGACCGCGCTCGACGTGCAGAGCCACCTGATCATGCCGCTGGTCCGGCTGGCTGCGCTGCTGGCCGTGGTGGCGCTGGCCGTGGCCGGGGCGTGGTACGCCCGGGACCGCGGGCCGGCCCCGGGCCAGCTCGCCCGGGTGTGATCAGTGCGTGCTGTGATCAGTGCGCGAACGACTGCCGCTTCCCCGCCGGGGCCAGCGGCACGTGGCTGCGCGGGTGCGCGGCCAGTACCCGCACGTGCCGCTGCACGTCGCTGAGCAGCAGGTCGGCGAGGTCCTTGCTGAACCCGTTACGCACCACCACCCGGAGCACCGAGACGTGTTCCAGGTTGGCCGGGAACGTATAGGCGGGAACCAGCCAGCCCCGGGTCCGCAGCCGCTCGGACAGGTCGAACACGGTGAAGCCTGCGGACTCGTCGCGGATCCGGAACGCGAGGACGGGCAGGTCGCTGCCGTCTGACAGCAGCTCGAACGGCTCCATCCGGGCGATCTGGCCGGACAGGTGCATGGCCACGTCCTGGCAGGCCTGCTGGATCCGCTGGTAGCCGTGGAAGCCCAGGCGCAGGAAGTTGTAGTACTGGGCCGCGACGTTGGCCCCGGAACGGGAGAAGTTCAGCGCGAACGTGGGCATTTCCCCGCCCAGGTAGTTGACCCGGAAGACCAGATCCTCGGGCAGCGCGTCCGGGGTGCGCCAGACCACCCAGCCCACCCCGGGGTAGACCAGCCCGTACTTGTGGCCGGACGCGTTGATCGAGGCCACCCGGGGGAGCCGGAAGTCCCAGATCAGATCGGGCTGGATGAACGGCGCCACGAACCCGCCCGATGCGGCGTCCACGTGAATCGGGACGTCTGGGCCCCCGCTGGCCGCAAGCCGGTCCAGTTCGGCGCTGATCTCCCCGACCGGCTCATAGCTGCCGTCCATGGTGGAACCCAGGATCGCGACCACCCCGATGGTGTTCCCGTCGCACTGCGCGGCGGCCTGCGGGCCGCGCAGGTGCAGCCGGCCCGCCTCCATCGGCACCAGCCTCGGTTCCACCTCCCAGTAGCGGCAGAACTTCTCCCAGCAGACCTGGACGTTCGTGCCCATCACCAGGTTGGGCCGGGTGGCGTCGGCACCGGCCGCCCGGCGGCGCGCGCGCCAGCGCCACAGCAGCGCCATGCCCCCGAGCATGCAGGCCTCGCTGGATCCCGTGGTGGAGCAGCCGGTCGCCGACCCGTGCTCGGGTGCGTGCCACAGGTCGGCCAGGATGTTCACGCACCGCGACTCCAGCTCGGCGGTCTGCGGGTACTCGTCCTTATCGATCATGTTCTTGCTGAGGCACTCGGTCATCAGCTGCTCGGCCTGGGGCTCCATCCAGGTGGTCACGAAGGTGGCCAGGTTGAGCCGGGCGTTGCCGTCCAGGGTGAGCTCGTCCCGCACCGCCTGGAGCGCCGTGTCGGGGAGCAGCCCGTGCTCGGCCAGCCGGTGCCGGGGCACCGAGAAATGCAACTCGCGGACGTAAAGGGGGTTGATCTCGACCTCGTCCTGCTGCTCGACTTGCCGGTGCAGTGCCATGCGGCTCCCTCGCTCGCTGCGGGCCCATCGGCTGACGACACTATTCTTCTTTGCGCCTCCGGGGCGCGTGAAGCCGCGCCCCTTCGGCGCGGCGACCCCCGCCCAGCAGGCAGGATGGGGGCATGCACCTTCCGGTTAACCCGCCGGTCGCGCCGATGCTGGCCCGCCCGGTACCGCAGATACCCGACGGCCCGTTCAGCTTCGAGCCCAAGTGGGACGGATTCCGCTCCATCGTCTTCCTGGACGGGGGCGAGGTGGAGATCGGCAGCCGCAACGAGCGCCCGATGACCCGGTACTTCCCGGAAGTGGCCGAGGCCCTCACCGCCAACCTGCCGCCCCGGTGCGTGGTGGACGGGGAGATCGTCATCCCTGACCCGTCCGGCCGGCGGCTGGACTTCGAGGCCCTGCTGCAGCGGATCCACCCCGCGGCCAGCCGCGTCGCTCTCCTCGCCGAGCAGACCCCGGCGCACTTCGTGGCGTTCGACCTGCTCGCGCTGGACGACACCGACCTGTGCGAGCAGCCGTTCGGGCAGCGCCGGGCCGCGCTCGAGCGGGCCCTGGCCCAGGCCCGTTCCCCGGTGCACCTGACTCCGGCGACCACCGACCGCGACCTGGCCGGGCAGTGGTTCCAGCAGTTCGAGGGGGCCGGGCTGGACGGGCTGATCGCCAAGCCGCTGGACGGGACGTACCAGCCGGACAAGCGGGTCATGTTCAAGATCAAGCACGAGCGCACCGCCGACTGCGTCGTCGCCGGGTACCGGCCGCACAAGAGCAGCCCGGAAGCGGTCGGCTCGCTGCTCCTCGGCCTGTACACCGCGGCTGGTGACCTGGCCAGCGTGGGCGTGGTGGGCGCGTTCCCCATGGCCCGCCGCCGCGAGCTGTTCACCGAGCTGCAGCCCCTGGTCACCACGTTCGACGATCATCCGTGGCGGTGGGCCGGCGCGGGCGAGGCGGCGGCCGGCGGCGCCCCGGCCGCGCGTAACCCCCGGTCGTCGGAGACGAGCCGCTGGAACGCGGGGAAAGACCTGTCGTTCGTGCCGCTGCGGCCGGAGCGCGTGGCCGAGGTCCGCTACGACCACATGGAGGGCCGCCGGTTCCGGCACACTACCCAGTTCGTCCGCTGGCGCCCGGACCGGGACCCGCGCTCGTGCACCTATGACCAGCTGGAAGAGCCGGTCAAGTACGACCTGGCGGAGATCCTCGGCGGCCCGGCCGGCTAGCGGCGGCCCCGGCCCGCGGGCCCGGGCCTACGACCCCGCCCGCGCGTAGCGGCACAGCAGGTAGTCCCCATCGGCCAGCACGTGCGCCAGCGTCAGGCGGCCGGGACCCGCGGGCCCGGGGCCACCCGGGACTGGGGCCGCGCCCTGGATGATCCGGCCGGCTGCCCCCCCGGCCAGGACCGGGCTGATAGTCACGCACAGCTCGTCGATCAGGCTGGCCGCGGCGAGCTGGCCCAGCAGGTGCGGGCCGCCCTCGGCGAGAATCTCCCGGTACCCCCGGCTGGCCAGCGCGCTGACCGCGGCCGCGGCGCTCACCTCGTGCTCGCCACCGATGATGACGTCCGCGTGCCGGGCCACTTCCGCCCGCCGGGCCGCGGGCGCGGATTCCGCGGTGATCACGATGGTGCGGGCCCCGTCCGGGGCCTCCGCCAGCAGCGGTCCCGCCGGGTCCAGGTCCAGCCGGCCGCTCAGGACCGCGATGGGGGGTGTGCCCGGGCGTCCCGCGCGCAGCGCCGCCCAGCGCGCTGCGACCCGGGCTGGGCGGTACGCCTCAGCGCGGGCGGTGCCCGCGCCGACCAGGATCACCCCGGCCAGCGCCCGGAGCAGGCCGAAGATCTCACGGTCAGCCGGGCCGCCCAGGCCGCCGGAGAGGCCGTCGACCGCTGCGGCCCCGTCGGCGCTCTCGATCATGCTGGCCCGGACCCAGGGCCGTCCCGCCGCGGCGGGGTCCGGGTAGGCGTAGAGCCCGGCCAGGTCCGGCGGCCCGGCACCGGCCGGACCGGGATAGATCAGCCGCACGGTGTCAGCTGCATCGGCGGCTCACCTGGAGGTGGCGGGCTCGCCGGCCTGGCGCAGCACCATCATGGAGCGGCCCGCGAGCATCACCGTCGATCCGGCCGCGTGCTCGCGGGGTTCGACCTGGGCCGCGACCGCCGCCTCAGATCCGGGCAGCGCCGGGTGCGGCAGCCCGTTACCCGAGATCGCGGTGGCGGGCGGGCCGCCATCGGCCGGCCCCGCCGCGCCGGTGTCGAGCACCACTTCCCAGCTGGGCCCGAAATCCTCGGCGGGCAGCGTGAACCGGGCCGGCTGGCTGTCCGCGCTGAACAGCAGCAGGAACGTTTCATCCCGGACCCGCTCGCCCCGGGGGTCCGGCTCGGTGATGGCGTCACCGTTCAGGAACACGCCCATCGCCTTCGCGTAGCCCGTCTTCCAGTCGGCGTCGGTCATCTCCCGGCCGGACGGGGTGAACCAGGCGATGTCACCCGGGCGGCCCGTGGCCCCGTCCGCGGGCCCGGTGAAGAACCGGCGCCGGCGGAACACGGGGTGGTTGCGCCGCAGCTCGGCGACCCCCCGGGCAAACTCCAGCAGGCTGGTCTCGTCCCCGGCCATGTCCCAGTCCACCCAGGACGTCTCGTTGTCCTGGCAGTAGGCATTGTTGTTGCCGCGCTGGGTCCGGCCGAGCTCGTCGCCGGCGAGCAGCATCGGGACACCCTGCGAGCACAGCAGCGTGGCCAGGAAGTTCAGTCGCTGCCGGGCGCGCAGTTCGCGCACCGCCGGGTCGCTCGTCGGGCCCTCGGCACCGCAGTTCCACGAGCGGTTGTCGTTGGTGCCGTCCGCGCCGTCCTCGCCGTTCGCGTCGTTGTGCTTGCGGTTGTAGGACACCAGGTCGGTGAGGGTGAACCCGTCGTGGCAGGTGGCGAAGTTGATCGAGGCGACCGGCCGGCGGCCGCTGGTCTCGTACAGGTCGCTCGACCCGGTCAGCCGGGACGCGAATTCCGCCAGCGTGTACGGCTGGCCGCGCCAGAAGTCCCGGACCGTGTCCCGGAACTTGCCGTTCCACTCGCTCCACAGCGGCGGGAAGTTCCCCACCTGGTACCCGCCCTCACCCACGTCCCACGGTTCCGCGATGAGCTTGACCTGGGACACCACGGGATCCTGCTGCACCAGGTCGAAGAAGGCCGACAGCCGGTCCACGTCGTGCAGTTCCCGGGCCAGGGCGGAGGCGAGGTCGAACCGGAACCCGTCCACGTGCATGTCCAGGATCCAGTACCGCAGCGAGTCCAGGATCAGCTGGAGCGCGTGCGGGTGCCGGACGTTCAGGCTGTTACCGCAGCCCGTGTAGTCCACGTAGTAGCGCGGGTCGTCGTCGCGGAGCCGGTAGTAGGCGGCGTTGTCGATGCCGCGGAAGGACAGTGTCGGGCCCCGGTGGTCGGACTCGGCGGTGTGGTTGTACACGACATCGAGGATCACCTCGATCCCGGCCGCGTGCAGCGCCTTGACCATGGCCTTGAACTCGCCGACCTGCCCGCCGCGCTGCTGCGACGACGAGTAGCCCTTGTGCGGGGCGAGGAACCCGATCGTGTTGTAACCCCAGTAGTTGGTCAGCCCGCGGGCCTGCAGGTTGTGCTCGGGCACGAACTGGTGCACCGGCATCAGCTCGACCGCGGTGACACCCAGCCGGGTCAGGTGCTCGATGACCGCCGGGTGGGCCAGCCCCGCGTACGTGCCGCGCTGGTCGGCGGGCACGTCCGGGTGGCGCAGGGTCAGGCCGCGGACGTGCGCCTCGTAGATCACCGTCTCGTGGTACGGGGTCCGGGGGGCCCGGTCGTCCCCCCAGTCGAAGAACGGGTTGATGACCACGTTCGCCGGCATGTACGGCGCGCTGTCGACGGTGCTCAGCGCGGCCGGGTCGGAGAACCGGTAGCTGAACACCGCCTCGTTCCACCGGACCTCGCCGTTGATGGCTTTGCCGTAGGGATCGAGCAGCAGTTTGGCCGGGTTGCAGCGGTGCCCGCGGGCCGGGTCGTAGGGGCCGTGCACCCGGTATCCGTACCGCTGGCCCGGGGCTACATCAGGCAGGTAGCCGTGCCAGACGAACGCGTCGACCTCGGTCAGCGGGACGCGCGTCTCGTGGTGGGCCGGCTCGTCGCCGTTGAGCAGGCACAGTTCAACCTGCTCGGCAGCCTCGGAGAACAACGCGAAGTTCGTTCCCGTGCCATCCCACGTTGCTCCGAGCGGATAGGGAGCTCCTGGCCAAACGCGCACCAGCCGACCTTACCGGTGTGCCGGCGTCGCCCGGCCCAGGACGTCGCCGGTGGCCAGTCCGTCAGGGAGTGTCCCGAACGGGACCCCCGGCCCTGACAGCGTCCCCGGGCTGAGGCGGGAGGCGCAGAACGCGTCCGCGACCGGGCCCGGGGCGTGCTGGACCAGCAGGGCCGCCTGGAGGGTGACGGTGATCGCGCCGGCCAGGCGGCGGGCCGCGAACTGGGCCTCGGGCCCGGCCCGGGTGGCCAGTTCGCGCAGCGCGCGGTTCAGCCCGCTGACCGCCGCGTCCAGCCGCGCGTCCGCGCCCGCGGCCCGGGCCAGCTCCGCCGCCAGGGCGTCAGCCGCCCCCTGCTGGCGCGTCACGGCACGGAGCAGGTCCAGCGCGGTCACGTTGCCGGAGCCCTCCCAGATCGAGTTCAGCGGCGCCTCGCGGTACAGCCGCGGCATCCCGGACTCCTCCACGTAGCCGTTGCCGCCCAGGCACTCCAGCGCCTCGGCCGCGTGCAGCGGCGCGCGCTTGCAGATCCAGTGCTTGGCGGCCGGCAGCGCGACCCGGAGCAGGGCCGCTTCCGCCGCGTCGCCGCGGGCGGCCCGGTCGGCCGCGCCCGCCAGCCGCAGCGCCAGCGTGGTCGCGGCCTCGGATTCCAGCACGAGGTCGGCCAGGACGCAGGCCATCAGCGGCTGGGAGATCAGGCTGGCGCCGAAGGCATGCCGGTGCGTCGCGTAGTGCACGGCGGTGACGCAGCCCAGGCGCATCCCCGCCGCGCTGCCCAGCACGCAGTCCAGCCGGGTCGCGCTGACCATCTCGATGATGGTCCGCACCCCGCGCCCGGCCTCGCCGACCTGCCAGGCCAGCGCGGCGTCGAACTCCACCTCGGCGGAGGCGTTCGACCGGTTGCCGAGCTTGTCCTTGAGCCGCTGCAGCCGGACGGCGTTGCGGGTCCCGTCGGGGAGCACCCGGGGGAGTAGGAAGCAGGTCAGCCCGGCCGGGGCCTGGGCCAGGACCAGGAACAGGTCGCTCATGGGCGCGGAGCAGAACCACTTGTGCCCGGTGAGCAGGTGGGCGCCCGGCCCGCCGGCCGGCACCGGCTCTGCCCGGGTGGTGTTCGCGCGCACATCCGAGCCACCCTGCTTCTCGGTCATGGCCATGCCGGCCAGCAGGGCCGCCTTGCCCTCCGGCGGGCGCAGCCCGGGATCGTAGTCCCGGGTGGTGAGCAGCGGCGCGAACCGGCGGGCCAGTTCCGGGGCATGGCGCAGCGGCGGGACGGCGGCGTAGGTCATCGAGACCGGGCAGCCGTGCCCTGCCTCGGCCTGCGACCAGACGAAGAACTTAGCCGCGCGGGCGACATGCGCGCCGGGGGTGGGATCTGCCCACGGTGCCGCGTGCAGCCCGTGGCCGACCGCGGTGCCCAGCAGGACGTGCCAGGACGGGTGGAACTCGACCTCGTCGATCCGGTGGCCCCGTGCGTCGTGGGTGCGCAGCACCGGCGGATGCTCATTGGCCAGCCGGGCGTGTTCCTGGGTCTCCCGCGCGCCGGCCAGTTCGCCCAGCTCGTGCAGGCCGGCCTCGGCCCAGCCGGCGCCTTCCCGGGCGGCCGCCGCCAGCAGGGCCGGATCGTCCGCGACGTCGTAGCCGGCCAGCGGCGGCACCTGGTTGAGCACGTCGTGGGTGAGATGCGGCCCGGCGGCGGCGTGCAAAGACGTCATGATGTGACACTACTGTGCTTGCTACCGGTCGGAAACCCACCCCGATCGGGGACTTTACCGGGCGGAAACCCGCAAGCTGTCCCGCTGGCCGATGGCGCCACCGTGTCCCAGGCCGCCCGCGGCGGCCTGCTGGTAGCGGCCGAGCAGCACGTCGGCCACGTCGTCCGCGGCTCCCAGCGGTGCGGAGACCGCTACGGCCCCCGCGGCCAGGGAAGTCTCGCGGATCCGGTCGGCGAACAGGCCGGGGGCGAGCAGGTAGGTGGCGACCGCGACGCGGCGCGCCCCGCCCTGCAGCAGGTCCGCCACGGCCTCGGCCGGGGTGGGCGACGCGGCCGACGCGTACGCGGGCCGTACGGCAAGCCAGCCGCGGGCGGCCTGCCAGCCCGAGGCGATCCGGGCGATCGCCGCGTTGGCAGCCGGATGGCTCGACCCGGCGGAGGCGAGCACGATCGCCGTCCGGCCCGGGTCGTCGCCAGGATCCAGGCCGGCCTCGGCGAGACGCCGTTCCAGCGCGCGCACCAGTCCCGGGTGCGGGCCCAGCGGCTCCCCGTAGCGGATCCGGAGCCCGGGCAGGCCGGCCGTGGCCTCGGCCAGCAGCCCGGGTATGTCGGTCCCGCTGTGATAGGCCGCCGTGAGCAGCAACGGGAGCACCACCACGTCGCGCTGACCCCCGTCCTGGCCGGCGAGCGCGCTGAGCACCTGCAGCGGGGCAGGCGGCGCGTGGCCCAGGAAGGCCCCGCGGGCCTCGAGCCCGGCCAGCCCGTGCGAGCTGGCCCGGGCGCGGACCACCGCGAGCAGTTCCGCGATGGTCGCCCCGGCCCGCGGGTCCCTGCTACCGTGCGCGATCGCGACCAGAGACGGGGTCAGGAGGTGTGGATGCCGCATTCGGTCTTGCCCGTTCCCGTCCACCGGCCGCTGCGCGGGTCCGCCCCGGGGGCGACCTTCATCGTGCAGGTCGCGCAGCCGATGGAGGGGTAGCCGTCGTACACGAGCGGGTTCACCAGCACCCCCTGCTCGGCGATGTAGGCGTCCACCTGGTCCTGGGTCCAGGCCACGATGGGGTTGACCTTCACCATCTGCCGCCTGGCGTCCCACTGGACGGCCCTGGTGTCGCTGCGGGCGTTCGTCTCCTCCCGGCGCACGCCGGTGATCCACGCGTCGTACGGGTCGAGCGCCCGCTCCAGCGGCACGACCTTGCGGAAGTAGCAGCAGAGGTCGGGGTTCCGCCCGTAGAGCCGGGGGCCGAGCTCGGCGTCCTGCTCGGCCACCGTCCGGGACGGGGTCACGTTGATGACGTTGACCGGGTAGACGGCGGACACGGCGTCCCTGGTGCCGATGGTCTCCGGGAAGTGGTACCCGGTGTCCAGGAAGACCACGTCCAGCCCGCTCTTCACCTGCGAGGCCAGATGGATGATCACCGCGTCGGTCATGGACGACGTGATGCAGATCCGGGACCCGAACGTGTCGGTGGCCCACCGGATGATCTCTTCTGCCGGCGCGTCGGCGAGCTCCTCCGCCGCCTGGGCTGCGAGCCTCTCCATGCGGATTGGTTCCTCCCGAGCTTCAGGATCGGAGACTACAGGGACTGCCTGACCTGGGTGGGTGCGCTTCGTCACGCTGGTGCTCACAGGATCACTCCCGTTCCAGCAAATCGTAGCTGGAAAGACCTGATGCAGCTGCGACACCGCCAGCCGCCGTCCTGTTCCTGTGGTTCTAGGTCTTCTTCGCCACAATAAGGGCAATAAAACGGTATTGCGCGTTCTGTCGCGGATGCGTGGAATGTCATGCGAAGTCCTCCTCGCTGGCCCGGCTGGCCCAGGTGGCGAAGGTCTCGTCCGCGCCCCGGCCCTCCTGGAAGCGCCGCAGGACGCGCTCCAGGTAGTCGGGCAGGTCCTCCGCGGTGGTCTTGAGTCCCCTGACCTTGCGGCCGAAGCCGGAGCTCTCGCCGTCACCGCCGGCCAGGCTGCCGCCCAGGTGGATCTGGAACCCCTCGGTCTGCCGCCCGTCGGGGCCGATGACCAGCGATCCCTTGAGGCCGATGTCGGCCGTCTGGATCCGGGCGCATGAGTTCGGGCACCCGTTGACGTTGATCGTCACCGGCTCGGTGAAGCCGGGCAGGCGGCGCTCGAGCTCGGCGATGGCCTGGGTAGCGCGTGCCTTGGTCTCCACGATCGCCAGCTTGCAGAATTCGATTCCGGTGCAGGCCATCGTGTGCTGGCGGAACACGCTCGGCGTGGCGGGCAGATCCGCCGCGTCGAGTTCCGCGGTCAGCCCGGCCACGTTGTCCTGGGGCACGTCGAGGATGACCATCTTCTGCTCGGTGGTGGTCCGGACCCGCCCGCTGCCGTACCGGGCGGCGAGGTCGGCGACCCGGGCCAGGGCGCTGCCTGACACCCGGCCGACCCGGGGCGCGAACCCCACGTAGTACCGCCCGTCCCGCTGGCGGTGCACACCGACATGGTCACGCCGTCCGCCGGCGGGCGGGGGCGGGGGAGATCCGTCCGGGAGCGCGTAACCCAGGTACTCCTTCTCCAGCACCTCCCGGAACTTCTCCGGGCCCCAGTCGGCGATCAGGAACTTCAGCCGGGCCCGGTGCCGCAGGCGGCGGTAGCCGTAGTCACGGAACACCGCGGTGATCCCGGCCCACACCTCGGCGACCTGGCCGGGCTGGATGAACGCACCGAGGCGCTTGGCGATCATCGGGTTGGTGGACAGCCCGCCGCCGACCCACAGGTCGTAGCCGGGCTGGCCGTCCGGGCCCATCACGCCGACGAAGGCCACGTCGTTGATCTCGTGGACGGTGCACTGCGCGGTGCACCCGCTCATGACCGACTTGTACTTGCGGGGCAGGTTGGAGAAGGCAGGGTCGCCCACGTAGCGCTCGGTGACCTCGTCGATCTGCGGGGTGGCGTCGATCACCTCGTCCGCGTCGATCCCGGCCAGCGGGCAGCCCAGTACCACCCGGGGCGTGTCGCCGCAGGCTTCCGTGGTGGACAGGCCGACCGCCTCGAGGGCCGTCCAGATCGCCGGGACGTCCTCGATCCTGATCCAGTGCAGCTGCACGTTCTGCCGGTCGGTGAGATCGGCGGTATCCCGGCCGTACCGGGTGGAGATGTCGGCGATCGTGCCCAGCTGCTCGTTGCTCAGCTGGCCGCCGTCGATGCGGATGCGCAGCATGAAGTAGCGGTCATCGAGCTCCTCGGGCTCGAGCGTGGCGGTCTTCCCGCCATCGATGCCCGGCCGGCGCTGCGTGTACAGGCCGAACCAGCGGAACCGTCCCCGGAGGTCGGCGGGATCGATGGAGTCGAAACCCTGCCTGGAGTAGACGTCGATGATCCGCTGGCGGACGTTGAGCCCGTCATCGTTCTTCTTGTTTTCCTCGTTCTTGTTCAGCGGCTCGCGGTATCCGAGCGCCCACTGGCCTTGGCCACGGTGACGGTGGGCTGACGGCATCTGGCGCGTCCCTTCTTGTCCTGCTCGGTCGGGCCCGCTGCTGCGGGTCTGGCTGGGGCGGGACGCGTGACGCGACGGGCAGCCTCAGCGGCTGCACCGGCCATCCTGCTGACCTGGGCGGTTTAGCTGATTCGCGATCCAGCTCGCGGGAGGCAGGCCGCCAGGGCTGCAGGGGACCGGCCGCGGCACACGCCCACGATCGGGGCGGTGGTCAGCGGCCGAGTCGACACGCAGCGCTGCGCACCCGGAGCAGGTCTACATGCCTGCGGGCGACGAGAAGGGGATCAGCAGCGCTCACCGTATGAGCATCACACGAAAGGGCACGGCATGTCGAGACAACTTCGCGTTCCGAAGTAAATCGTTGTCCCGGCTGCCCGGCGGCCGGGGCGCTCAGTGTGCCCACGACCGGTGGCAACCCCGGGCCGTCCGCGGCTATTCCGCGCGGCCGCAATCCGGTCTGCGCCGGCCCGGTCGGCCCGGCCGTACCTAGCTGAGCGAGTTGGGGCGGCGCGGCGGCTTCGGCAACGCCGGGAGCGGGAGATGCTGGCAATCGCACCAGGTGCCTCCCGGGCAGTCCTCATGGTGCTGGCGGCGGCAGGACGGGCAGACCATGGACATAGTGTGGCCGGCCGCGGCAGATGCCGCAGCCGGCCAGTGCTCAGTGTTACCCGTGGTACCCGGTGAGGGGTAGCCCGATGCGGCTGAGCCGGATCAGGCCGCGTTCGCGCGGCGCATCCGGCGGCGGCGCTCGGAAGCGCGCTCGTCCTCGTTCAGGCCGCCCCAGGTGCCGTACTTCTCCGGCCTCGAGATGGCGTAATCCAGGCACTCGGTGCGTACCGGGCAGCTGGCGCAGAGCGCCTTGGCCTTCCGCTCCCGGATGTCCCGCTCCGGCTGACGTTCGCCGTCCGGGCCGAAGAAGAGCACGACATCCGTGCCGCGGCACGCGGCGGCATCTTGCCAGCCCCAGTTCGGCCGGGGAGGCAGGGTAACCTGCCGCCGTACCTCAGACATGACTCGATCTCCTCAACAAGCTCTGTGTGTGTTCTGCGTCCAGCCGACCCTCTGGTTCCGTCGGACATCTGGTTCGCCCTGTGCGGCTTTTGCCCCGTCGTAGGTATGCAACGCACTGCATCACCTGCGTGTTCCCGGGAGCGGGCAGCCCCGAGGCGCCCGTGACCGCCACGGGAGTAGCTAGAGGAGCAACCCTGCCGGATGAGCAGCGGCAACCAGGGTGCCGCCCGCTCTGACGAAACCAGTCCTGTCCAGCGGACCGATGATCAATGATGCCACCGGCGGGGCCAGTTTCGCAGGCCGGATCGCGAATCCGCGGCAGAGATGTTGAGCCTGCCCGTAACGGGACGCCCGGATTGGCATACCCCCAGCATGGAGACGGTACCGGCCGCCCGGCTTCCATCATAGTGCCGAGTTGATTGGACAAACCCGTGAGTTCAGCGCCACCATGGGCTGCATGTCAGCGTCGGACGCAGCCCCGTTGCCCCGGCTCGGCGAGGTGTTCTTCGACGTACGAGGCAACTCCCGCAGCATGCGGCTGAGCTGGTACGCCGACACGGGCGTGGCGGTCTTCAGCATCTGGCAGGGCGGCACCTGCACCGGCACATTCCGGCTGCCCATGGACGACCTGGCCCGGATGATCGAGGCGCTCCGCCGCGGGCCGCAGGGCCAGCGGGCCGGGCGCCGGGACGCACCGGGCGAGGCGGGCC
>JAOPYP010000708.1 GCA_025964635.1 Actinomycetes bacterium
GCGGTGTCCAGGTGATTGACGCCCTGGCCCACGGCCCGGCGCAGCACGCTGAGGGCGACGCCGCGGTCGGGAACCGGGCGGCCGGGCGGCTCAGCCAGTTGCATGGCGCCGAAGCCGATGCGGGCCACCATGCGGCCGGCCAGGAGCGCGGTGCCTCCCGGGGCCGCCGGCGATGTCGCGGCCGTCGTCATGAAGCCTCCCGTATGAAATAACGGATTCCGCTGACGATGCGGAGGCTCCCTCCGCTATTTCAGCGTAGCAGAACCGGAGCCGCCTCCGGTTGACTCCCGCCGAGGGCCGCGGATGACGATCCTCGCGGGCCCGGCGAACATTGAGCGGGTCATCCCTGAGCGGTGAGCCTCTCTCGCGCCACGAAATCGCTACGCCGATCGCATGAGCGAGGCCCGGCAGATCAGTAGACTGTTAACTGATGACGGAAAAGGGCGGACCTGGCGACCGGCACGGTGGACCTTCCGGCGTGTCCCGGCTAACCCGCCAGACGCTCCGGGGAACCTGGGCTCCCGTGCTGCTGCCGGTCGCCCCGGACGAGGCCATCGACTTCCGGCGGCTCGCCGACGAGCTGGCGGCTCTGGTCAGCGCCGGGCTGGACGGCATCTACACGAACGGCACCGCCAGCGAGTTCCACTGCCTGGAGGAAGACGAATACGACCGGATCACCGACGTCGTCGCGCGGGCGTGCCGGGAGGCGGGCGTGCCGTGCCAACTGGGGGCCAGCCACATGAGCGGGCAGGTCTCGCTGCGGAGGATCCGCGTGGCGGCCGCGTACGACCCGGCGGCGATCCAGGTCATCCTGCCTGACTGGTGTCCCTTGTCCGCTGCGGAGGTCCTGTCGGCGATCGACCGGATGGCGCGCGAAGCCGGGCGGTCACCGCTTGTCCTCTACAACCCGCCGCACGCCAAGACACGGCTGACACCGGCGCTCTTCGGCCGCCTCGCCGCCGAGTTCCCCCAGCTCATTGGCGTCAAGGTGGCGGGCGGCGACGCAGCCTGGTTTGAGCAGATGCGGGCCCTCGCGGGCGATCTGGCGATCTTCGTAGCCGGTCACCGCCTGGCGAGCGGCCTCCGCCAGGGTGCGAGCGGCGCCTACTCGAACGTCGCCTGCATGAATCCCCGGGCCGCCGTCTCCTGGTACCAGGCCATGCGCGCCGACCCGGCCGCCGCCGAGGACGTCGAGACCCGGCTGAACACATTCCTGGCTGCCCATGTGCTCCCGCTCCAGGCCGCCGGTTACGGCAACGCTGCCCTGGACAAGGCCCTCGCGGCGATCGGCGGCTGGGCCCCGATCGGCATCCGGCTCCGCTGGCCCTATCGCTCGGTGCCGGCCCCGGTTGTCGCCGCCCTGCGCCCCGTGGCCCGTGACGAACTGCCCGAATTCTTTCCCGCCGCGCCGTGACCGTATTTTCGCCGTGACCAGGCGGGGCAGCGTTCCCGCGGCCGGGACGAGGCGCCCCGGCGTTCGCGATCGTCACGGGTGCACCACGGCCTTGAGGCAGCGTGAGTCACGGGACACCGCCTCAAGGGCCGCGCCGTACTCGGGCAGCCCGAACCGGTGGGTCACCATCCCCTCGGTCCGCACCCGGCCGCTGCGCAGCAGGGCGAGGGCCCGGTCGAAGCTGAACGCCTGCGAGAAGGAGCCCTTGATGGTCAGCTCGCGGCGGAAGATGTCATAAGGGCTGACCGCCAGGCTGGCTGCCTCCGGGGTCATGCCGTAGACGAACAGGGTTCCCCCGATCCCGAGCAGCTGCGCGCACCCGGTCAGCACGTCAACCGATCCGGTCGCATCGATGACCACGTCGAAGCCGTCCGGGGCCAGCCCGGCGGCCGCGGCGCCGCCGGGTCTCTCATCCCCCGCGGCCATGAGCACGACCTCGTCCGCGCCGTAGGCCGCAGCGAGTTCGAGCTTGAACGAGGTTCGCCCGGCCACGGTCACCCGGCTTGCGCCGCTGGCCCGCAGGAGCTGGGCCAGAATGAGCCCGGTGGGCCCGGTGCCCGCGACGAGCACATCGCTGCCGGGCCGCAACTGCAAGACGTCGAGGCCGTGGACGACGCACGCGACCGGCTCGGCGAGCGCCGTCACCTCCGGCTCGAGATCCCCGGCGGGATGGCACTTGCCCGCCGGCGCGACCACGTACTCGGCGAAGCCGCCCGGGTCGGTGACTCCCATCGCCCGCATCCGGGCGCAGAACTGCGGGCGGGCCCGCCGGCACTGCTGGCAGTGCCCGCAGGCCATCATGTTGTCGACCGCGACCAGTTCCCCCCCGGCCAGCCCGGTGACGCCCGGCCCGGCGCCGGTGACCACACCAGCGATCTCATGCCCGGGGGTCAGCGGGTAAACAGGCCCGAACTCGCCCGCATCCAGGTGCACATCCGTGCCGCAGACCCCGGCCGCGACCACGCGCAGCATCACCTCCCCGGCGGCCGGCACCGGGTCGGGCACGTCCGCGCAGCGCCAGCGACGCGGGGCGTCGTAGACGACCGCTTTCATGCTGCCGCCTCCGCCAGCCGAACCCGGGTCTTGAGACCCTGGCCACGGCGGCTCCGCTCCAGGGCCTCCCCCGTGGCCGTCAGCGGCAGCGGCGGCTCATGCAGGAGTTCCACCGGCAGCGTGCCCGCAGCGAGGAGGCGTGCCGCCCGGCCGAAGGTATGCCGTACCGAATTGGCGCCGACGATGGTCAGCTCGCGGGCGACGACGTCGAACGGCTCGAAGGCGAACGACCGGCCCGGGCCGCTGATGCCGAGCAGGGCGATCCGCCCAGCCCGGCGCGTCACCGCGAGGCCGTCCGCGACCGCGGCCGGATTGCCGGTGGCGTCCACGACCACGTCCCAGGTCCCGTCCAGTTCGCGCACCGCGGTCCCGGTCCGGCGGGCCCCGAACCGCGAGCCTGCGGCCAGGCGTTCCGCCCGGCGGTCGACGAGGTCGACCCGGCCGCCTGACATCGCGAGCAGCGCCGACGCCAGCAGACCGATCGGGCCTGCCCCCAGGACGAGCACGTCCTGGCCCAGCACCGGCCCGAGCCGGTCCACCGCGTGCAGCACGCAGGCCAGAGGCTCGACCAGGCCGGCTTCGCCCAGCCCGAGCGTGTCCGGCAGCGGCTCGCACCGGGCGCCGTTGACCGCCACGTAGCCGGCCAGGGCGCCGGGCGCCGTGGTGCCCAGCCCACCCCCGTTCAGGCACATGTTCGTCCAGCCGGACCGGCACATCGAGCACGCGTCGCAGTAGTCCATGGGATCGACCGCCACCCGGGTACCGGTGGCCAGGCCGCGGGCAGCCCGGCCGGCCGCCACGACGATCCCGCCGAACTCGTGGCCCGGGATGACCGGGTAGCGGACGACCCCGTAGTCACCGTCCAGGACATGCACGTCAGTCCCGCAGATTCCGCAGGTATCCACGGCCACGATCACCTCATGGTCGCGGGGTGCGGGGTCCGGGACCTCGGTAATGGCCAGGTCACCAGGCCCGCGGACCACCGCGGCCCTCATGCCCGGGCCCCGGTGGACCAGAACGCCGACGTGGCCCCCGGGCCGGATCCCGGGGCCAGCGCGGCGATCTCGCCGAGCACCGCCGCGGGATCATCCGCGCCGTAGACCAGCGAGCCGGGGATCACGCCGTCGGCGCCCGCCGCGGCGAGCAGGGGGACGGTATGTCGGCGGACCCCGCCGTCGACCACGATCGTGGGGTGGTGCGGCGACCGCTCCCGTAGCCGGACCAGGTCGGCCACCCGGGCCGGGGCCGCCGGATCCAGCTGGCGCCCCCTGACCCCGATGGGTGTGCCGAGCAGCAGCAGCCGCGTGGCGAGGCCGAAGAACGTGGCGGCGCTGCTGGCCGGCTCGTGCAGTTCGATGCCCAGGCCAGGCTCGCAGCCCAGGGCCCTGATCTGGGCCAGCACGGCGGCGACGTCGTCGCACGGACCCGACTGGACGGTGATGATGTCGGCGCCGGCCGCGGCGAAACGGCCGGCCCAGTAGCCGGGGTCAGTGACGTTGAGATGAACTTCGATCCGGGCGGCGGTAAACGCCCGCAAGGCCTCGACCAGGTCGGGGCCGAAGAGCAGTTCGGGCACGTTGTGCCCGTCGAAGACGTCGATGTGAAAGCCGGCGGCACGATCCTCTACCCGGCGCACCTCCTCGCCGAGCGCCAGCAGATCGGCTGACCAGAGCGAGACGAACGCTTCCATCCGGCATCTCCTCGGCGGGCGGGAAGGCTCGCCCTAGACGCGTCACATCAGTACCATGACACTCGTGACGACTCCTGTAAACAGTCAACAGAAATCACTGCGACGGGAGGCGCCGGCGTGACCGTGGCCGGGGTAGACCTGGGCGGCAGCAAGATCGCCGCCGTCCTGCTCGACGAATCCGGCGCGGTCCGTGGTGAGCTCTGGCAGGA
>JAOPYP010000359.1 GCA_025964635.1 Actinomycetes bacterium
GGCTCGGGCCGGCGCTCCACGGGGGCGGGCGGTGGTGCGGCCGCCAGCCGGGAGCCGATGGGCGTGACCGTCGCCCTGGCCGGGGCCCGGGGTCCGGGGTCCAGCTCGGCCAGATCGGCCTCGGGCAGCGAGAGCCGGGCCGCGTCGTCGTCGGCGGCGGAGACGTGGCGCCGTCGCGGGTCGAACACCCACTCCGCCATCAGCGGCCGCCCGCTGATCGTGAACATCAGCTGGACCTGCCAGCTGTTGTCGCCCCGCTTACGCGAGTCCCACTGTGCTTCTTCGGCGGGCACGCCGAGCGCCGCGAGGCGCTCGGCGACGATGTCGCCGAGACGGGGCCCGGGACCGGAGTCCCCGGGCTGCCGGATGGAAGCGCCCTGCGCCTCCTGGGCCCGGTACGCCCGCTCGGCCAGCACCGGGCCCTCGAAGCGGCGAACCCGCTCGATGGGCACGCCCGCGGCGTCAGCGATCTCCTCCGCGGTCTCTCCGGCACGGATCCGGTCCTGGATCTCCTTGGGTCGCAAGGGACTCTCCACTTCGATCTCGTACTGAGCAAGCCGGGAGAACTGCCCGCGCGCGACGATCCGCAGCCGGTCGTCGATCGGCAGCGAAAAGCGCCCGCCGCGTCCCGGTACCGCGAGGACGGCATAGCTGCCGTCCTCGCTCACCGCGACGATGCGCAGTTCCTGCATCGGCGTCCCTTCTGCGCCAGCCGGCGAGGCCGGCGGGCGTGATGCCGTGCGAGGGCGTAGCTCGGACTTCCCCCGGGGACGAGTCTGTCTGTCGCAGGCCCTCCTGGCCAGTACCGGGCCGGCATGTCCCGCAGATCACCGCACACTATTCGTGGCCGGGCGGGCGGGTGGCCGGAACGCCGATAGTCCGCAGACCGCCTGATGCGGGCCTGCTGCCGCCGGTATGCCCCGTATGCCGCAGCGGCCGGCGCCGGGCCATGACCGGCCGCTGCGCGCCCCGGCCGCCGCCGGAGGGTCCCCCCGGCCGGTGGCCTGGCCGGCCTGGCCGGCGGGTCTACTGGTGGGTACCACCGCGGGATCCTTTATCTCTAGTTTATCAATCGGTATACTCGATTTCATGCCCTCACTACTCGGAACTCAGGTGCACTCAGCTGACCTCGCCGACGCGGTCTCCCGGCTCCGGCGGGCCATGCGCCGCGCCGCCCGGGCCGCTGACCCTGGGTCCGGGCTGTCCGTGGCCCAGCTGGAGATGCTGTCGTGCATGGCGGAGAATCCCGGGTCGCGCCCGGGACAGCTGGCCCGGCTGCTCCGGCTCGCGCCGAGCTCGGTGGCCACGCTGTCGAACACGCTGCGCCAGGCCGCACTGGTGATCCGCACCGGTGGTGAAGGTGACCGGCGCACCGCCAGCCTGGACCTCACGCCGGCCGGCGAGGCGGCAGTGCTGCGCTGGAAGAGCCTCAACGAGCGGCTGCTCAGCCTGGCCCTGAGGGAGCTGCCGCCCGACAGCCGCATCACGCTGCTCGACGCGCTCCCCGCGCTCGCGGACCTGGCGGGCGCGGTCGATGCGCTGGCGGACGACCCCTCGGCCGCCGACGGGCTCCCCGGCGAGACCTCCCTGGCCTAGCTCATCCGGCCTGGTCCAGCTCAGCCAGGCCGCCGGCCGGTCCCTGCTGAGCCGGCCGGCCGCGTTGCGCGCGGCGCCATTAGGGCGTCTATTTCCTTTTCCCTGGGCCGCCACGCCACTCAGCCATTCCTGGCCGCCTGGGAGGCCGGGCATTCCGCGCGGGCGGACCGGAACCCGGCTGGGCCCGGTGCGGCCGGCGGTGGTGGCCGGGGACGCTGCCTGGCCGGGCGTCCCGCCCTCCGACCTGGGTGGCTGGGGGTGATGTGGCAGGTGGGAATAGCCGTCCGGCCTGCTGGTCATGGGGCATTCAAGTAGAGTTTTGCGCCGGATGCGCATAAAACCGGTGGCCGGGAGGTGGTGATCACGTGCTGAGGCATTTGATTGGAGTAGCGTTCGCGGTCGCCCTGGCCGCGGCGATCTTCGCCGGCGGCGGCTGGGGAGTGGCGCACATGACCAGTCTCTCGGCCCAGAACATCAGCCTGACCAGCATCAGCGGCCTCAGCGCGCTGGGGATCCTGCTGCTGGTCGGGTTGTTCCTCGGCATTCTCATGGTGGCGCCGGTCTCGCCGCTGAGCACGGCCCTGCCCGGAGCGGTCATGCTGGCCTGGACCGGTCTGCTCGGGCTGAATGCCCAGCTCGCAGCCAGGATCATCCCGCTTCGCGGCGCCGGGTACGGGGCGGGATTCCACACCATGCTCGTGAGCGGGGTGCTGGTCCTGCTGGGCACGCTGATGATCTGCCCGGTGTTCGTCCCGTCCCGGTGGCGGCGCCTGGGCGGCGACGATGCCGGGAGCGCCGACAGTGAAGACGAGGTGCCCGGCCGCCCCGCGCAGACCCGCCTGCTTTCCTAGCGGGCGCGGTGACCGCGCCGGGCCGGCCGCACGGGCCAGGCCGGGCGGGCCAGGCGGCACTGCCTGCCCCGCCCCGGCGGCTCGGTCCCGGGCCCGGGCCGCGCGCCCGGGCCGGGAACTCAGTGGGCCGCTGAGAACTGCTCGCTCTCGGTGGACCCGTGCAGTGCGGTCGTGGACGCCTCCGGGCTGATGGCGGACGTGACCAGGTCGAAGTATCCGGTGCCGACCTCCCGCTGGTGCCGGGTGGCCGTGTAGCCGCGGGACTCCGCGGCGAACTCCGCGTCCTGCACCCGCACGTACGCCGGCATGCCCTCGGCCGCGTAGCCCTGCGCGAGGTCGAACATCGAGTAGTTCAGGGCGTGGAAGCCGGCCAGCGTGATGAACTGGAACTTGTAGCCCATCTGGCCCAGCTCGCGCTGGAATTTCTCGATCGTGCCGTCATCCAGGTGCCGGTGCCAGTTGAACGACGGCGAGCAGTTGTAGGCCAGCATCTGGTCCGGGTACCTGGCCTTGATCGCCTCGGCGAACTCCCGGGCCTCGTCCAGGTCCGGGGTGGACGTCTCCATCCAGAGCAGGTCCGCGTGCGGGGCGTAGGCCAGGCCGCGGGCCACGCACGCGGCCATCCCGTTGCGCACCCGGTAGAAGCCCTCGGCCGTCCGCTCGCCCGTGATGAAGGGCCGGTCACGCTCGTCCACGTCACTGGTGATCAGGGTCGCGGCGTGTGCATCGGTACGGGCGATGACCAGCGTGCTTGCGTCGGCGACGTCCGCCGCCAGCCGGGCGGCGTTGAGCGTCCGGACGTGCTGTGAGGTGGGGATGAGCACCTTCCCGCCGAGGTGGCCGCACTTCTTCTCGGAGGCCAGCTGGTCCTCCCAGTGCACGCCCGCGGCGCCCGCCGCGATCATCGACTTCATCAGCTCGAAGGCGTTCAGCACGCCGCCGAAGCCCGCTTCCGCGTCGGCCACGATCGGTGCCAGCCAGTACTGGCTGTCCGTGCCGCCCGACTCGGCCCAGGTGATCTGGTCGGCGCGGAGCAGCGCGTTGTTGATCCGGCGGACCGCCTGGGGAACCGAGTTGACCGGGTACAGGCTCTGGTCCGGGTAGGTCTCGGCGGCCAGGTTCGCGTCCGCCGCGACCTGCCAGCCGGACAGGTAGATGGCCTGGAGGCCGGCCCGGACCTGCTGGACCGCCTGATTCCCGGTGACCGCGCCCAGGGCCGCGATGTAATCCTCCTCGTGCAGCAGGGTCCACAGCCGCTGGGCCCCGAGCCGCGCCAGGGTGCGTTCCTCCTGGATGGATCCGCGCAGCCGGATGACGTCGCCGGCCGAGTAGGTCCGTTCGGTGCCGCGCCAGCGCGGATCCGTGGCCCACTGCCGGGCCAGGCCCGCGGCCTGCTGCTGCGGCCCGGTGACCGGGCCCTTCCCGGTGTGCCCGTTGCTGGTGCCGTTCGCTGTTCCCTCGAGGCGACTCTCGTTCATTAGGTCCTCCCGACGTCCGCCGTCCCCTGGGTGGTTACTCCCGAGCCTGCGGCCCCCGTCGGGCCAAAGCCAGGGCCGAACACCTGAAGAATGCTCAGATTTCATCTAAGATGAAAATGTGACAGAGTTCTTGGAGAAAGAACTGCCAGGATTTCCAGGGAGTGGTCTAGACCTGGCGACGTTCGGGCAGCGCCTCCGGCACCTGCGCCGGTCCCGCGGGTACACGCTGGCCGAGCTTGGCACCCGGGTGGGCCGGGCGCCCTCGGCGCTGTCCCTGCTGGAGAACGGCCGCCGCGAGCCGAAGCTGTCCCTGATCGACGCGCTCGCCAGGGCGCTGTCCGTGCCCGCCGAGGAACTGCTGCGGCACCAGCCGCCGAGCCGCCGCGCCCAGCTGGAGATCGCGGTCGAAGAGGCCCAGCGCGACCCGCTGTACGCCGACCTGGGGCTGCCGCACCTGAAGGTCGGCGCCCGGGTGCCGAATGACGTACTCGAGCACGTGGTTGCGCTGTACGCCGAACTGCGCAGGCAGCGCACGCGGCCGACGGCCACCCCGGAGGAAGCGCGGGTGGCCAACGCAGGACTGCGCGACGCGATGCGCGAGCGGGGTAACTACTTCGCCCAGATCGAGCACGTGGCGGCGGAGGCGCTGGAGTCGGTCAGCTACCGGGGTGGCGCGCTGTCCCAGGGCGCGCTGCTGGCCATCGTCGGCCACCACGGTTTCTCGGTCAGGTATGCCCAGGACCTCCCGCGGTCCGTCCGGTCCGTCACCGACCTGCGCCACCGGCGGATCTACCTGAAGCAGGAATCCATGGGCATGCACACGCCCCGCACGATCCTGCTGCAGACCCTCGGCCACTTCGTGCTCGGGCACGCCGCACCGCGTGACTTCGCGGACTTCCTCCGCCAGCGAGTGGAGGCGAATTATTTCGCGGCGGCCGTGCTGGTCCCGGAACGGACAGCCTCGCGCTTCCTGCTCGAGGCCAAGGAAGCCAGGGACCTGTCGGTCGAGGACCTGCGGGATGTGTTCTCGGTGTCCTACGAGATGGCAGCGCACCGGTTCACCAATCTCGCCACCCATCACCTGGAGCTGAGCTGCCACTTCGTCAAGAACGACGCGAGCGGCATCATCTACAAGGCCTACGAGAACGACGGGCTGGTCCTGCCTGCGGACGCCACCGGGGCGATCGAGGGCCAGCGGATGTGCCGCAAGTGGTCCGGGCGCCAGGTATTCGGGTCGGCGGACCGCTACTCCCCGTACTACCAGTACTCGGACACGCCGGCCGGGACCTTCTGGTGCATGGCGCACGTGGACCCGGGCACGGAGCGCGGCTCCGCGATCACCGTGGGCACCGGCTACGCGAACTCGCGGTGGTTCCGGGGCCGGGACACGACCCAGCGGACGGTGTCGCGCTGCCCGGACGGGGACTGCTGCCAGCGGCCGCCGGCCAGCCTGGCCACCCGCTGGGAGGGGATGGCCTGGCCGTCGGCGCGGGCTCACTCGCACATCCTGTCCGCCCTGCCGACAGGCAGTTTCCCGGGGGTGGACGAGTCTGACGTCTACGAGTTCCTGGACCGCCACGACACTCAGTGACCCGGGCCCGCGGCGATGCCGCGGGAACCGCGGCGCCGGGTCGGGGAAGGGCCGATGGGCCAGATAGCTACTCACTGGTAACTTAGCTGTGCTACTCTTCGGTAACATAGGTTCCCGTGCCGGATCCCCGAGGAGCATGATGACCACTGGACCCGATGCCCCCGGCGCTTTTTCCCTCGAGCCCGGGCCCGACCTGCGCGAAATGCGCGACTGGGTGCACGGGTTCGCCACGGACGTGATCAGGCCGGCCGGGGCCGAGTGGGACGAGCGGGAAGAGACGCCCTGGCCCATCCTGGACGAAGCCGCCAAGATCGGCCTGTACTCGCTCGACTTCTTCTCCGCGCAGTGGCTCGAGCCGAGCGGGCTGGGTATCCCGATCGCCTTCGAAGAGCTTTTCTGGGGCGACGCGGGTATCGCGCTCTCCCTGGTCGGCAGCACGCTGGCCGCGGTGGCCGTGGCCAGCAACGGCACCCCCGAGCAGATCGGGGAGTGGCTCCCGGAGATGTTCGGCGGCCCGGGCGACGTCAAGCTGGGCGCGTTCTGCGCCTCCGAACCAGAGGCGGGCAGCGACGTCGGCGCGATCCGGACCCGCGCCGAGTACCGCGAGGCCAGCGACGAATGGATCCTCAACGGAACCAAGTCGTGGGCCACCAATGGCGGGATCGCCGATGTCCACGTGGTCGTCGCCTCGGTGGACTCCTCGCTCGGCGCCAGGGGCCAGGCCAGCTTCGTGGTCCCGCCGGGCACCCCCGGGCTCAGCCAGGGCCAGAAGTTCCGCAAGCACGGGGTCCGGGCCTCGCACACCGCCGAGGTGGTGCTGGACGGCGTGCGGGTGCCCGGCCGCTGCCTGGTCGGCGGCCGGGAGCGGCTCGACGCGAGGCTGGCCCGGGTACGGTCGGGGGGGCCGAGCGGCGAGCAGGCGGCGATGAAGACGTTCGAGGCTTCCAGGCCGAGCGTGGCGGCCATGGCGGTCGGCGTCGGCCGGGCCGCGGTGGAGTTCGCCCGGGACTACGCCACCCAGCGGATCACGTTCGGCCGCCCGATCGGCCAGAACCAGGCGGTCGGCTTCATGCTGGCCGACATGCAGGCTGCGGTGGATGCCGCCCGCCTGCTGACCTGGCGGGCGGCCTGGATGGCGCGGCAGGGCCTGGCCCTGGACGGTGCGGAGGGATCGATGTCCAAGCTGGTCGCGAGCGAGACCGCGGTGCGGGTGACGGAGCAGGCCATCCAGATCCTCGGCGGCAACGGCTACACCCGGGATTTCCCGGTGGAGCGCTGGCACCGGGACGCGAAGATCTTCACCATCTTCGAGGGCACCTCCGAGATCCAGCGGATGATCATCGGCCGGGCCGTGACCGGCCTGGACGTCCGCTAGGCCTACGGCACAGGGCTGCTCCCACGGGCCTACGGCAC
>JAOPYP010000797.1 GCA_025964635.1 Actinomycetes bacterium
CCCCGGCAGGCTTTCGAGCTGCTCAGGTCGGCGTCCCGGGCCCGCGGGCAGCGCATCATGGAGACGGCCGGCCAGGTGATCGCCAGCGCCACCAATCCGCTGCTGCGCCTGCCGGAGGAGCTGGCCAAGCCGCCGATGCCGCGCCGGCTGCCCCGGCGCAGCCGCGGCGAGGCCTGACCTTCCCGCACCCGCCCGCGTCCCTCCCGGCGTCCGCGCCCGGGCCCGGGCGCCGGAGCCTGCGCGGGCCTGACGGCATCCGCGCGCCTGCCCCGGCCCGCGGAGCGGGTCCCCCTGCACCGGGGCCTGCGCGTGCCGCCCTTCGCGTCGCGATCAGGATGATTTTGCTGTTCTATTGCCGTCATTGGGCCTTTGAGAAACGTTCTCGTGGTCCGGCGGGGCGGGACCTCATTACCGCGCATCGAAAGATGACCGGAATTGTTCTCGCTCGTTACCGGCCATTATCACCCCGGATGCAAGACTTATCCCGGCAGCGGGCCCTCGCTGATACGCGCGCAGGTATGTGGTGCGCAGGAATGCGCTGTACTGGGCAGCAGCAGCATCCGTGACCGCCGAGGGTCCCGGCCCGCCTGTGTGCGGGCTCGATCACGATGGGGACAAAGCGAGGGACGCGCAACTTGCAGAATCCCGGGCCATCCGCGGCAGCGGGCGGGCCTTCCGGCGGGTCCATCCGGACGGTTCTCCGGCCCGCTATCCCCCGTGCGGGTCGTGCTGGAGCCGGGCCACCGGGCCAGCTTTCCCGCCGGGACGCTGGTGGGCGTCATGTCCTCCGCCAGCTCGCCCTGCTGGTTGGCTACATCGCCGCCGGAGTGGCGGTCACCTGGCCACTGGCCACCTACCTGCGCGGCCGCCTGCCCGACATCCAGGATCCGGGGAGTTACGTGTGGAGCCTGTGGTGGGTGGCGCACCAGGTGGCCCACCTGGGCAACCCGTGGTTCACCTCCCGGCTGGCCGCCCCGGTGGGGGTGCAACTGGGCTACGACACGCTGATGCCCCTGCTGGGCCTGCTCATGCTCCCGGTCACGCTGCTGGCCGGCGCGGCGGTCAGCTACAACCTGCTGGTGGTGGTGCTGCCGGGGGTGCTGTGCTACGCGCTGTACCGGGTGGCCAGGCTGTGGCTCCCGTCGCAGGCGGGCGCGGTCGCCGCGGGCGCCTTGTTCGGCCTGTCCACGATGGTGACCTTCCAGGACTGGTTTCATCTCAACATCGCGGCCGGGACGGTGTTCCTGCCCCTGGCCCTGGAGGCAGCGGTCCGGCTGCGGCGGCGGCCCGGGATCCCGCGGGCCCTGCGGGTCGGGCTGGTGCTCGGCCTCGCCGTGCTGGTCAACCAGGAGTCCGCGATCATGGCCGCGATCCTGGTCATCCTCGCGCTGATCCCCTGGCTGGCCGGTCAGCCGTCGCTGGACCGGCTGCGGGACTGCGGCGCCGCCGCGCTGACCGCGCTGGTGGTAGCCAGCCCGGAGATCGCCGCCATGGCCTGGCAGTCCAGCTCGGGAGGTACCGCCGCGGCGGCGGCCACGCTCCGGGTCTGGTACCGGCGGCTCGGGACCGGGCTGCCTACCTTGTTCTCGCCATCACCACGGCTCCGCTCCTGGGGGCTGGGGACGCTGGCCGGCGGGTTCCACTTCACGCTGACCGAAGGGGTGCCGGCGTTCGGGATCACGCTCACCGTGCTGGCGCTGGCGGGCCTGGTGATCTCCTGGCGGCGGCGCAGTGCCCGGTGGCTGGCCCTGCTCTGGCTGGGCAGCACGGCGCTGGCGATGGGTCCGGCGCTGAAGATCGGCAGTACCAGTTACCTGCCCGCCGCGATCACGCTGGGCGGGGACCGGCTGTCCGGCGTCATGCCGTTCACCTGGCTGGTGCAGGTGCCCGGCCTGTCCGCGTTCCGCGAGGCCGACCGGTTCACGTTGCTCGGGATGGTGCCCGCCGCGCTGCTGGGCGGCAACACGGTGGGCTGGCTCGCCGCCCGCTCCCGGCCCCTGCTGGGGCCCGCCGCCCAGGCCAGGACCCGGGCCCTCGTGGCCGGCGTCCTGCTGCTGATCGCGGTGCTCGGCGCGGCCCTGGAGGCCGGATGGCCCGGCGGCGGGCCGGCCAAGCAGTCCATTCCGGCCTCGCTGCCGGCGCTGGACGGCCCGATCGCCGCCGACCATTCCGGCTCGATCGTGGTGGACGTGCCGTTCGGCATCCGGGGCGGGCTGCCGAAGCGCTACGGCGCCAAGATCGAGCCCGAGTCGCTGGCTCTGGCCAGCTCGGACGGCCACCCGCGGGCCATCTCCTACACCTCCTGGATTCCGCTTCCCACGGTCCGGGCCATTCGCCGCCACGCGTTCTACGCGCGGCTGGCCGCCGCGCAGGCCGGCCGACCCAGTAACGCCCGCCAGGCCCGCCTGGCCCGCGCCAGCGCGCGGCGGATGAACGTGGGCTGGGTGCTGGTCTGGCGCGCCACCCCCGGGGTCCTGTACTACCTGCGGCAGGCCGGCTTCCGCTTCGATTACCGGGCCGACGGGGTCTCGGTGTACCGGCCGGACGGCATCCGGCGCGGGACGTCCTAGCGCCAGCGGCCTGGCCGCACCGCCAGCAGCACCCGGGCCGGCGCCGGTGCCCACGGCCCCCCGCCCCGGCAGCATCACCCTTCCCGCACCGGCCCCGGGCCCTTCGCCCCGCCAGCATCACCCGGCCCGCACCGGCGCAGCAGCACTATATGTGAACGATTGGTTCAGAAGGTGTGACGCTGGGTAACAACGCAACCGTGGACGAGCACGCGGACAACGGTGTGCCAGCGGGCCGGCTGCTGATCATCGGCGGCGGGGAGGACCGGTGCTGCGGCGCCGGGGCCCTGGAACGGTTCGTCGAACTATGCGGGGGCGAGCAGGCCCGGATCACCCTGGTCACCACGGCGACCGGGATCCCCGACGAGGTGCACGCCGAGTACGAGGGGGTCTTCCGGAAGCTCGGCGTCGAGCAGACCAGGGAACTGAGGCTGCGCGGCCGGGCGGACGCCGACTCAGACGCCGCCGCCACGGCGTTGCGTGATTCCACCGGGGTCTTCTTCAGCGGCGGCGACCAGTCCCGCATCCTGGCGCTGGTCGGCTCCCGGGCCAATGACATCCTCCGCGAGCAGCTCGCCCGTGGCGTGGTCATCGCGGGCACCAGCGCCGGGGCGACCGCCATGGGGCGGACGATGATTCTCGGCGGCGAGGGCCCGGAGGTGTCGGCGGCCACGGTGCGGACCGGCCCCGGGCTGGGCCTGGCCAAGATGCTCATCGACATGCACTTCGCGGAGCGCGGCCGGCTTCCGCGGCTGCTGAGCGCGGTCGCGCTCGACCCGGACCACCTCGGGGTGGGCATCGACG
>JAOPYP010000380.1 GCA_025964635.1 Actinomycetes bacterium
CCGGCTGCGGACCCGCGGTGCGCTCCCCCGTGAGCGCGCCGCGGGCGGCAGGACTCCGCGGTCAGCGGTCCCGCTGCACCCAGCCCCGATCAGGCGGATCAGCTGGCCGCCGGATCAGCCGCTGAACCCGGGAATCCCGGCCCCGCCCACGGTGGTCCGGATGTGCAGGTAGACGGGCCCGCTCTTGCCGCACGCCCGGAAGGTGAACGGAACCTCCAGCGACCGGGTGGAACCCGGCGGGTAGACGCGCAGCGCCGTCGCGGTGGCCTGGCCGCAGGACGACGACGGGAAGTTGGCCACGTCGGTGATCGTGAGCACGGCATGAGCGGTAGCACCCCGGCCCATCGTCACCAGGCGATTGGGGTCGGCGTGGTCACGGCCGGCCGCGCTGCCGAGCTGGTGGCCGCCGGGGCCGAGCGCGGACACGCCCGGGAAGCCAAACAGCGTGCACGGGTGGTTCGACGTGTTGGACAGCTCCAGCTGGTAGTTGACACCGCCGGCGAATGCGTCGCCCGGAATGCCGAGCCAGGCGGTAAGCGCACCCGTGCCGCACCTGGGAGGTACGGCCGCCACCGCGGACCGTGCCGCCCCGGCCGGCTTCGCCGGGCTTCCGGATGCGGCCAGGGCGGTGGTCGGGATGGCCACCGCCGCGGCGGTCACGGCCAGGGCAGCCAGGCCGCGCCGCGCCGCGCGAGTTGTTGGCTTCATGTGTGCTCTCCTCGGGTCGCGTTTTCCCGTGGCCCCCTGGCCGCGGGAATGACCAATCTCGTCAGCTAAGACGGCACACCATCAGGAATGGTTGGAACTTCTCTTATTGCCCGGAACAGGCACCAGCCATCCCGTGCTGGCCGGCACCCAGGAAGCACAACCGGCCGGGACCGCGGAGTGCCCCGTGACACCCCGGCATCCGCCCGCCAGCAGTGCGCTGACGCCCTGGCCGGACATGTGATATTTGTCGGCTATGTCCACATGGATCTTGAGGGAAGCTATGTCCGGGCCCGGCCTGCGGGTCGCGGTCAAGGACCTCATCGACGTCGCCGGGCTTCCCACCACGGCGGGGAGCCGGGCCGTGGCCGACCATGCCACCCCCGCTGCGGCTGATGCTCCCTGCCTGGCCGGGTTGCGGGCCGCGATCGCCCGCGGCGAGGCCTGCCTGGCCGGGAAGACGAACCTGCACGAGCTGGCCTACGGGATCAGCGGAATCAACGCGGCGTTCGGCACGCCGGTCAACCCGCTCGACCCGCTGCGGGTGCCGGGCGGCTCCTCGAGCGGCTCGGCGGTGGCCGTCGCCAGCGGTGAGGCCGATGTCTCGTACGGCTCAGACACCGGGGGGTCGATCCGCATCCCCGCCGCCTGCTGCGGGATAGCCGGCCTGAAGACCACCTGGGGGCGGATACCGCTCACGGGAGTTTGGCCGCTCGCGCCGAGCATGGACTCCGTGGGCCCGATGGCGCGTGACGTGGCGGGCCTGATCGCCGGGATGCGGCTGCTGGAACCGGGGTTCTCCGTCGCGGCCCCGGCGCCCCAGGTCGTCGGCCGGGTCGTGATCGGCGCCGACCCCACCATCGACGACGCGGTCGACTCCGCCCTGGCCGCGACCGGCTGGGAGGTGGTCCGGGTCGACCTGGACGGGCTGGACCAGGCGACCACCGCCGCGATGACCGTCCTCGACGCGGAGGCGTGGGCGTCCGGAGGCGGGTACGCCGAGACGGTCCCGGACAAGATCGGCCGGGATGTGCTGGCCCGGCTGCGCGCGGCCAGCACCATCACCCCGGCGGCGCTCCGCGCGGCCCGGGAGTACACGGCCCACTGGCGCGCGACCTTGTCGTCGCTCTGGGACCGGGTCGATCTGCTCGCGCTGCCGACACTGCTCGGATTCCCGCCCACGCTGGACCGGTCACGGGACATGCTCCGCATTCGCGGCCTCACCTCCCCCGTCAACCTCGCGGGGGTGCCGGCGCTGGCGCTGCCGGTCCCGGCCGGGGGCCCGCTCCCCGCGAGCATCCAGCTGATCGGCCCCGCGGGTGGCGAGGAGAGCCTGCTCGCGGCGGGCGCGGTCATCGAGCAGGCCGTGCTGGATGCGCCCGGACCGCAGGCGCTGGCCTTATCGGGCCAGGTTCACGGGCGGCCTGGACACTGGGCGGCGGGCTGATCGCCCAGCGGATCCCGCGGATGACCGCGTGCCCGGCCGGGCGGACCACCGCGCGCTCGGTCAGCGGCAGGTGCGGCAGGTACAGCGGGCGGCGGGCCCAGCCGGGCAGCAGTGAGGTGGCCGCGGCGGCCAGGACCCCGTACGGTCCCCGCGCGACCAGCGGCAGCGGCGGGGTGAGCAGCAGGAACCGGGCCGCCGCGCGCGCCTCGGCGGTACCGCGCAGTTCCGCCCGGTACTGGCTGATCCGGTCCGCGAGCTGGGCCTCGGTCCGGGGCGGGTCGGGCACCCCGAGCTCGATGGCGATCCGGGCCACGTCGGCGACGTACCCGTCGCGCCCGGCCTGGTCCAGCGGCTCGGCCCCGAACCGGGTGTGCGCGCGCAGGAAGCTGTCGGCCTCGGCGATGTGCACCCAGGTCAGCAGCCGCGGGTCCGAGGCCGCGTAAGGCCGGCCGTCCGGGGCGATCCCGGTGACCCGGCGGTGGATGGCCTTGACCCGCTCGGTCGCCGCCCGCGCATCGCTGGCCCGCCCGAACGTGGTCACGGCCAGGAAGTAGCTGGTCCGCTGCAGCCGTCCCCACGGGTCGCCGTGATAGCCCGAATGCGCCGCCACGCCCGCCATGGCCAGCGGGTGCAGCGACTGGAGTAGCAGCGCGCGGATCCCGCCCACGAACATCGACGAGTCGCCGTGCACCCGGTGGATGGGACTGCCCTCGGCGAACCAGCGGTCACCCTCGGCCTGGTGGATGACCCGGCGATGGTTCGGTCCCTCGGGACCGGCCACCTTCTCGACGATGGACGCGCCGATGCGGCGCCGGACGGAATCGGCAGCAGCCTGGACTTTCACCTGCCCAGTATCACCGCGGGGCCGCAGTCATCCCGCCGCGGGTGAGGCCGGATTGTCTCGTTGTGATACGGGGTTTGCGAACCATTCCTTTGCGAACCTCACTGCCGGTGTGTTGTCATAGCGGTACAGAGCGTAACTCTCCGGGACCGGGGGCCGTCGGGATCCGGATACACAGTTCGGAGGGGATTTGCCCGTGCCACGGCTCGCCGCACGTGAAATCAGCCGCATCGAGACGGCCTACCGGAGCGACCTCGGGACACTGTCGTGGGCCTGGGTCGTGCGGGCCGACGGCGAGGTCCAGTACCGGCTCAGTCAGGTCGACGGCCGGCGGGAACGCAATCCCTGGCAGTCCGTCTGCCACTTAACTACGGTCGAGCGCCGTGCGGTCGGCTCTGACCAGGCCCGGGCCACCGATCTGCTGATACGCCTGGCCCGCGAGCGCGGGCACTTCCCCGTCGTCAACCGCAGATAACGAAGACCAGCTGGCGCGAAACCTGTCATGAACGCTTCTTCATGAACTAGGGTTCATGAAGAATCGTTCATGACAGGAGACTGATGCCGGATGACCGACGTGGTAGCCCGCGGGCTCACGAAGACCTTCGGGCGGGTGACCGCGGTGCGGGACATGTCCTTCACCGCCCCGGCCGGGACCATCACCGGCTTTCTCGGGCCCAACGGGTCGGGCAAGACGACCACGCTGCGCATGGCCCTCGGGCTGGTCCAGCCAACCGGAGGCGACGTGCTGATCGGCGGGGTGCCCTACGCGAGGCTGGCCCATCCGCGCCGCCGGGTCGGCGCGCTGCTCGAGGCGACCGGATTCCACCCGGGCCGCCGGGCGCGCGACCACCTGCGGGTCCTCGCCGCGGCCGAGCGGATCCCGGATCGCCGGGTGGACGAGGTACTCGGCCAGGTGGACCTGGCCGAGGCCGCGGGCCGCCGGGTCCGCGGGTTCTCCCTCGGCATGCGGCAGCGCCTCGGCATCGCCGCGGCCCTGCTCGGCGACCCGGAGGTGCTGCTCCTGGACGAGCCGGTGAACGGCCTCGATCCCGCGGGCATCGCCTGGCTCCGCGGCCTGCTCCGGCGGCTGGCCGCCGAGGGCCGCACCATCCTGCTGGCCAGCCACCTGCTCGGCGAGATCGCCCAGACCGCCGACCACGTGCTCATCGTCAGCTCCGGGCAGCTGCGCTTCGCCGGGCCGCTCCGCGAGATCGGCGAGACGAACGAGGCGCTCGAATCCGCCTTCCTCGACCTCACCTAGGAGGACCAATGCCGCGCGCCCTGACCACAGAATTCCGCAAGCTGGCCACCGTCCGCAGCCCGTGGCTGCTGCTGGCGCTCGGACCGCTGACCGTCGTGGCCGGGATCAGCGGGCTCGTCGCCTCGGGCGGGAACGTGCACGACCCCGCCCTGCCGGGCAAGGCCTTCGCGCACGTCGGGCTGGCCGCGATCTTCACCCTGGTGTTCGGCATCCTGGCCGTGGCCGGCGAGTACTCCCGCGGCACCATCACCGACACCTTCCTCAGTTTCCCGGGCCGCCGCAGCGTGATCACCGCCAAGCTGGCCGCCTGCGGCGCGGTCGGGGCGGCCGCCGGGCTGGTGTCCGCGGGTACCGCCCTGGTGGTCACCGCCGCGTGGTGGTCCGCCAAGGGCGGCACGTTCCACCTCTCGGCGGCGGACACGTGGCGCACTCTCGGCGGGGGCGTGGCCGCCAACGTAGCGTTCGCCGCGATCGGGGTCGGCGTGGGCGCCCTGGTCCGCAACCTCGCCGCCGCCGTGACCGCCGCCCTGGCCTGGGTCGCGGTGGTGGAGGGGATCCTGGGCCAGCTGATCGGCTCGGGCCTGGCCCGCTGGCTGCCGTTCTCTGCGAGCGAGTCCCTGGACCGGGCCAGCCTGACCTCGTCCAGCGGGTTGCTGTCACGGGGCCTGCTGGCCCAGTGGGATGGCGGGCTGGTGATGCTCGGCTACACGGTGGCGTTCGCAGCCGCCGCAGTGCTCATTACACTCAAGCGCGATGTCACCTAGGAAACCTGCCGTGCTCCGCGACCGCGACGGAGAGAACCTCCGCGAGCACCTGATCAGGACCGCCGCGCGCCTGCTCGACGAGCGCGGCAGCGCCGGCCTGGTCGTGCGCGATATCGCCCGGGAAGCCCAGGTGGCCGACGGCGCGCTGTACAACTACTTCGAGGATAAGGAAGACCTGCTCGCGCAGGCCCTGCTGGCCCACGTCGGCACGGTGATGAACGAGGCTCCCCGGATGATGCCCGAGGCCGGCACCGCCACCGTCGCGGAGAACCTCACGGTGTTCATCGACGGGGGCATGGAAGCGCTGTACCGGGTGACGCCGGCGTTCGCGGGGCTGATGTCTCAGCCCAACGTGCTGCGCCGCTTTCACGCGATGGTCGGCGGGAACCAGGCGTTCGCCGCGCCCGCCGGTGAGCACCCTCCGGCCGGCGACCATCAGCAGGCCGGGGGTGGAGACGAGGCAGACGCGGGGGCGGGGGCAACGGGGCAGACCCCGGAGCAGTCCCGGGAGCCGCGCAGCCTGCCGGAGATCCTGAACCATTACCTCCGGGGTGAGCAGCAGCTCGGCCGGATCGATGCGGACGCCGATCTCGACGCGGCCACCTCGCTGATCGTGGGCGCGATCCACGGCCAGGTGCTGCCCCGGGTCCTGTTCGCGCCGCCCGGCCCCCGGCCCGCGACCCCGCCCGGCCTGGCGGCGCAGCTGGCTACGACGGCCCTGCGCGGCCTGGCGCCCAGGACGTCCTGACCACGGGCGATTCTCGCCAGAGGCCCAGCGCGGTCCTAGCCCGGCCGGGCCCGGCGGCCCGGACGCGCCGGGTCCGCCGGGCTCAGCCCGCGGGGCTAACTCCGGTCCCGCATACTCCGGTCCCGCATACTCCGGTGGCCGCGGGCTCAGATCCCGCACGCCGAGGCCACGGCCTGGGCGGCCGCCTCGCGGTTGCCCACCGCGGGGATGCCGGCCCGCTCGAAATCGGTGACGTAGATCGCCGCCGCCGCGGCCGGGGAGGACGCGGCGTTCAGCGCCGGGATGTACTGCGACCAGATCTGGTTGAAGGTCAGGATCGCCGCCAGCTGGGTCTGCAGGTCGGCCGCGTAGTTCCCGGTCACGTACCCGCCCGGGAGCGGCGTCCAGCCGATCAGCCCGCCGCCGCCGCTGCCGACCGACTCGGGGTTGCCGCCGGACTCCTGCCAGATGTTCCCGGCGATCCCGGCGGCCGCGTTCCCGGTGTACCCGTGCGAGGTCAGGAAGTTCACGATCGCCGCGTAGTTGGCCGGGACCATCCCGCCCGCCGATCCCGAGCACGAGACTCCGTGGCCGGCCGCCACGTTGGTGGCCGGCGCGCCGCTCCCCGAGCTGCCGCCCGACGAGCTGCCGCCCGATGAGCTGCTGGCCGGGCTGGCCGACGGCTGGCTGTCCGCCGTGCTGCTGGCCGCCACGCTCTTGGCGTGCCGCCCCTGGTAGGTCCCGTTGCGGACCGAGGCGGGCGGGTTGGCCGGGGCGCTGAACACCTGCCCGGTGTAGATCAGGTTCGGGTCGCTGATCTTGGCCCGGTTGATGTGGTAGAGCCACTGCCAGTCGCTGGCGTGACCGTAGAACTGCTGCGCGATCCCGCTCAGGGTGTCCCCGGTGCGGACCGTGTAGGTGCGGGCCGCCTGGCGGCCGGGATGCGTGGCCGCGTCCAGATGGGCCCGCGTGACCCGGTGCCCCTGGGTGGCCGGGGTGGCATGCCCGGCGGCGGCCGCGGGTGCCGTGGTGGACGCGAACGCGGTCTGCGGTGCGGCCGCCAGTGCCCCCACTACCGCCACGGCCGGCGCGGCCTTGCCGGCCGCCAGGGCGACCTTCTGGGTCTGCGAGGGCGCCGTGTGCCGTCCGGTCCTCCGGAACTTCCTGTTCTTGCTGCGCGACTTTCTTGCTTTCAAGTCCCTGCCTTACGCCGATCCGCGCCCGGCTACGCGACAACTCACGCCTCTCACCAGGCCTGACATTGCTCATCGGGCAGCATGGCAGGACAAGAGTCTCAACGTGTATCAATCCGGACAAAAAGTAGATATGAGCTAGGACATCGCTGTTTCAGGCACGATCGGGGAGCAATCGCTCAGCGCGGCTCAGCGTCTCCCGCAAGTTGGCCTCGGTGATCAGCTCCCGGGCCTTGGGGAGGGTCAGCCAGCGCAGCGGCGCGGCCGGCTCCTCCGGCACGACCGCGTCGGGCGTCCGGGTAGCCAGCACGAAGCGCACGTCGGCGTGTTCATGCGCGGGATCGGCCCCCGCCGCGGGCACGGACACGACGACCACGTGGCGCAGCTGGGAGTCCGGCCACGGGACCAGATCGGTCAGGCCGGTCTCCTCGGCCGCCTCGCGGCGCGCGATGCCGAGCGGGTCGTTCTCGCCCGGGTCGCCGTGCCCGCCGACCTGGAGCCAGGCCTGCTGGCGCGGGTGCCAGCGCAGCAGCACCCGGCCGCTGTCCGGATGCACGATCAGCGCCGACCCGGTGACGTGCAGCGGCAGCGACCGCGAGTACGGGTCCGGGGTGCGGCCGGCGAGCGCCCGCACCCGCGCGACGTCGGCGGTCTCGGTCTCGCCGTGTGGTTGGTACTCGCGGAGCAGGTCCAGGATCGAGGTCACCGGCGCAACCTACCCCAGGATCGCCCGGCGCCACCGGCCTGCCCGGAACAGGCGGGCCCCACCCGGCTGACTATGACCCACCGGGTGGGGCCCGGCCATCATCACGGCGGGACCGCTACGGCCATCACGCCGGACCGCTACGGCGGCCCGGCGGTCAGGACACCGAGACCGGTACCCCGGTCTCGGCCTGGTCCGGAACCACAGGAACCGTGCGCAGGCCCCGGACGCCGATCGGCACGACCGCGGCCGCGGTCGCCGCGATGACGACGAGCACGGCCCACGTGGGCACGCGGCCCCACTCGCCGAGCAGCAGCAGGAAGCCAGGGATCGTGCAGGTGGTGAACGACAAGATCAGCGTCAGCCAGCCGGCCATGGCCGTGAGCCGGGTCATGCCCAGCGCGAGCACCAGCCAGAACAGCGCCCACAGCACCGACCACTGCAGCCACAGCAGGCCGATGGTCGGGTCGTGGAACTTGACGATGTTCGTGATGCCGAAGGCGGCGGCCATGATCGCCACCCAGGCCGAGTACCAGCCGAGCCCGACGAGCGACTGACCCGCCAGGTTGCTGATGCCCACGTACAGGTACGTGAACCCGAACAGGAAGATCCCGGCGTCGAGGAGAATGTCATTGGTGCTGGGGGCCGTCGCGATCAGGTAGAAGGGGATCGCCACCTGCAAGGCGCCGACGAACAGGTTGAACGTGGCCGCACCCTTGCCGTCCACCCGGCCCAGGAAGAGCAGGCCGTCGACGAACAGCACCGCCCCGACGAACATCAGTCCCACATCGGACATGACCGGCTCCTAGTTGTACGAATCGACGGGCGGCAGGGTGCCGTTGAGCAGGTAGTCGCCTGCGTGCATGAGCTTGAAGTCGAGCGGGTTGTGCAGTGACAGCGTGCGCGCGTTGCGCCAGTGCCGGTCGAACCCGTACTTCTCCAGGACGCTCCCGGCGCCGCAGACCTTGAACAGGGTGGAGCCCGTGAACATCGCGGCCTCGGCCGCCGCCTCGCGGGCCTGGCCGGTGACCAGGGATGCCTCCCCGCGGATACGCGCGTCCCCCAGATGCGCGACGGCCTCGTCGCACAGGTCGGCGGCGCGCAGCGACAGCAGTTCGGCGGCATCCACCGCGGTCTTCATCTCCCCCACCCGCAGCTGGGTGTACCGGTCGTCGGGGGCACGCTCCGAGGCGCTTTCGTACCAGACCCGCGCCTTCGTGCGGACGAACCCCACCGCGTCCTCGAGCGCGTTCTTGGCGATGCCCACGAACACGCCGGTGTGCACCGCCTGGTAGTTCAGGGAGGTGACATCCCCGCCTCCGCCGCCCTCGGTGTCCGGGCTGCCGAGGCACAGCTCGTCGGGGATCCACACGTCGCGGAACTCGGTCGTGCCGCTGGCCGTGGTCCGCTGGCCGAACCCGCTCCAGTCGTCGTGGATCGTCACGCCCTCGGCGTCGGTCGGCGTGTAGAACACCCGGACCTCGTCGGAGCCTTCGACGCGGCACGGGCCGAACGTGATGTCCCCGGCCAGGCTGCCGGTGCAGTAGAACTTGCGGCCGTTCAGCCGCCAGCCCGCACCGTCCCGGGTCACGGTCGTGCTGAAGTCGTTCACGCTCCTGGTGCCGACCTCGGAGTACGCGTTGGTGATCCACAGCTCGCCGCTGGCGAACCGGGGCAGCCACCTGGCCTGGACGTCCGGGGGGGCGAATTCCTGCAGCAGCCGGATGCCGCCGGTGTGCAGCTGGTACATCTGGCCGATGTTGGAATCGCCCGCCGAGATGGCGATGACGACCCGCATGAGCTCCGCGAACGTGCCCCCGTAGCCCCCGTATTCGCGGGGGACCATGAGGCCGAGCAGGCCGGAGGCGCGGAACGCCGCGCACTGCTCGTACGGGAACGCGCGCTCGCGGTCCCGCTCGGCCGCGCCGGCGCGGAACTCGTCGCGCAGTCCTTCCGCGACGCGGACTGGGTCTTGCAGGTCGATGCCGGGGAGCGGAGTGCTCCGGACGGCAGTGCTCGGGGTGGTACTGCTCTCGGTGGTAGTCACGGCAAGATCCTTTTCCGGTTGTGAAACGAATGAATACTTCCGAACGGCGGGCCGCCTCTCGAGGGCCTCCGGCGGCTAGCTGGTCGATACCGGGGTGAGCTGGTCCTTCAGCCGGGGATCCGTGGTATTGCGCAGGTACGGCTGGACACGGGGATCCAGGAACACCTTGATCAGCTTGACGATCTGGGGGTCGTGCAGGTAGCTGGTACTAACGACGAGCTGCCCCGCGAACGCCGGGGGTGCGGGCGGCGCGTAGATCTTGTACTTCTGGCTGATGCCGGCCCCGATGAACTGCATGTTGTAAGCGATTACGGCGTCGACCTCGGGCAGGACCCGGGGGCCGTCGCCGTAATCGATGGCGGTGAAGTGGTAGTTCTCCGGGTTGCTGGCGATATCCGCCGTGGTGGCCTGCCACGGGCTCGTGCCCGGCTTGAAGGTAATTTTCCCGGCGCGTTCCAGCAGCCAGAGGGCCTGGGCGGTGTTGGCCGGATCGTTGAGCAGCGCGATGCTGGCGTCCTTGGGCAGCGCGTTGAGCGAGGGGTATTTCTCGGAGTACATCGAGTAGGCCCACTGGAAGATCGGATGCACGGCGGTGAGTTTCCAGTGGGTCTTCGCGAGCACCTCCTTGAGCCAGTACTGGTGCTGGTAGATGTTGGCCGCATACTGGCCGTTGGCGGTAGCGAGGTCGAGCTGGTTGCCGTCACCGATGCCGACCGGGGTGATCTTCAGGCCGTAGCTCGGAGCGATCTTCTGGTTGAGGTACTGCAGGAAGGCGAGCTCGCTGTTGCTGTCCGCCTCGTAGGCCACCTGCAGGTCAGTGCCGAAGTGGCTGCCCGCCGCGGTGCTGCTTGACGACCCCTTCACCGCGAAGGCGACGGCCGCGGCGATGACGACCACGGCGGCGGCGATCGCGGGAATGACCCATCGGCGGCGGCGCCCCAGGGCGATCTCGACCGGCGCCTCGCTGTCCTTGTGGAGTTCGGTAGACATGAGGGGCTTCCTTTCGGCGATGCTCAGTGGAGGAGTGACCGGACGACCCGGTCGCCGGTGAACTGGATGACCTGGACGACGAGGATGAGCAGGGCGATGCAGCTGATCATGATCGTGCCGTCGAACTGCTCGTAGCCGTCGTTGACAGCGAGGTAGCCGAGCCCGCCGGCGCCGATCGCTCCGGCGATCGCTGAGTACTCGATCATCGCGATCATGTTGAGCGTGAGCCCGGCGGCGATGCCGGGAAGGCCCTCGGTGAGCTGGATGGACCGGATGATCTGCCACCGGCTGGCGCCCGAGGCGACACCGACGTCGAGCAGTTCCCGTGGCACCTCGCGGATCGCGTTCTCCATCAGGCGGGCGAAGAACGGGATCCCGGCCAGGGACATCGGGATGATGGCGGCTTTCAGCCCGATCGTCGTCCCGACGACGAGCTGGGTGAATGGGATGATCGCGGCCATCAGCACCAGGAAGGGCAGCGAGCGTCCGAGGTTGGCGAACCAGCTCACCACCGCGTTCACCCGCGGCTGCGGCGCCAGCCCGCGGGGCGAGGTATTGAAGATCAGCAAGCCGAGCGGGCCGCCCACGAGGACGACGATGGCCATGACGATGCCGACCATCTCCGCGGTCTGCCCGAACGCGGGTAGCACCAGAGCGGGAACGCCGCTCCACGGGGTGCCGAGCGCCAGCACATGCGTGGTCATGACGGCACTCCCGCTAGTTCACCGGCAGCTTGCGCCATGCGGGCGTGGATGCCGTGCGCGGCGAACGCGTGCACGACCTTGTCCTCGGCCAGATGGGCGCCGATGCGGACGGTGAGCCGCCCGGCGTGATCACCGCCGACCGTCTCGACCAGCCCGCTGAGCAGCGCGATGTCGGTGTCGAGCTCGCGGCTGATCCGGCTGAGCCAGCTCGGGTCGACCGCCGCCTCCTGGTAGCGAAGCTGCCACACCACCTCGCCCGCCGGGGGCCGGGGGGCCGGCTGGTCGGGCAGGAGCGCCGTGGATAGCGTGGAATCGGAACGCCGGACGACGTCCCCGACGCGGCCGAACTCCACGATCCGGCCGTGATCGAGGTGAGCAACGACGTCGGCGACGCTGCGCACCACGTCCATCTCGTGCGTGATGACGACGATCGTGACGGCGAGGTCGTCGCGCAGCCCGGTGAGCAGCCGCAGGATCGATCCGGTCGTCTCCGGGTCGAGGCCGGACGTGGCCTCGTCCGCGAGGAGCACCGACGGCTGGGTCGCCAGCCCGCGGGCAATCCCGATCCGCTGGCGCTGGCCGCCGGAGAGCTGCCCCGGGTAGTGGTTGGCCCGGTGCAGCATGCCGACCCGGTCCAGCAGCTCGCGCACGCGCTTGTGAATCTCTTCCTCGGTCAGTCCGAGGAACCGCAGCGGGAGTGCCACGTTCTGCGCCGCCGTGAGCCGCCGGAGCAGGTTCGCGGACTGGAACACCGTGCCGATCGCGCGGCGGGCCACGCGCAACTCCCCGCGGGACAGATGCGTGAGCTCCTGCCCGTCCACCCGGACCGTTCCTGAGGTGGGCCGCTCCAGCAGGTTGACGCACCGGAACAGGGTGCTCTTGCCCGCGCCGCTACGGCCGACGACGGCCACGATCGACCCCGACTCGACCGTGAAGTCGATGTTGTCGAGGACGGTATGTGATCCGTATCTCTTGGTGAGCCCAGTTATCTCGATCATTTGACTTCCCTTGAACATCAGCCGGGGCCGGACCGCAGCGCGGAGAACGGCCTTGACCGGCCATGACGGCAGCCGGAGTAGCCCCAAGCAGGGCGGGGCATGCTGGCGGGGGCGGGAGGGGCTCAGCGCGGACAGGAGTGCGCGGTGACGCGCCCGTAGTCCACATGACGTCGCTTGGTGAGGTACTGATGCACGGCGGTTCGTCCTTCCGTGTTCGGACGGAGCGTCGTTGCTCAGGGCTTGTTCTGGTGGCGCTGGGGTGAGCGGGGAAGCCGCGGCAGGCCCTTCTGGGTGCCGGGCCGGTGGTATTCAGGCTCCGCGGGGCAGCGAGCGTAGAGGCGGCTCGCCGCCGAGCGCCGCGTAGGTGCCCCGCCAGAACAGCAGGGGAGGCGCGTCGGCGTCGCCCGTCTCCACGTCGCGCACCCGGCCGACGACGATCTCGTGATCGCCGCCCGGCAGGCAGTGCTCGACCGTGCACTCCAGCGTGGCCAGGACGCCGTGCAGCCGCGGGCTGCCGGTCCGCCCCGGCCGGTGCCGCACGCCGTCCCAGGCCGCCGCGAGCCCGCGGCGGGCGAAGTTGGCGGACAGCTCCTGCTGCGGCGCGGCCAGCACGTTGACCGCGAACGCGCCATGCACGCGGACAGCCTCGAGGGTCTGGCTGGAGAGGTCGAAGCAGACCAGGATCAGCGGCGGGTCCAGGGACAGTGAGCTCACTGCGTTGGCCGTGGTGCCGACCGGCTGGCCGTCGATCCCGACCGAGGTGACCACCGTGACGCCGGTGGCGAAGTGGCCGATCGTGTGGCGGAAGTCCCCGGCACTCACCTCCTCACCACGGGCCTCCTCACCACAGGCCTCCTCACCACAGGCCTCCTGACTACGGGCGTCGCCGTAGGCCACCCGCGGGTCAGTGGTCGTCATCAGAGCTGCCCGTGGTTCGGCGGCAGGACATGGCTGAGCAGGAAGTTGCCGACATGGTGATACTTCCAATCGACGGGATCGTGGCTGGCGTGCGTGCGGGCGTTGCGCCAGTGCCGGGACAGGTCGTGCCGCTCGTCGGCCGCGCTCGCCCCGGCCAGCGCGAACAGGTCGCTGGCCACCTCGACCGCGACGTCGCTGGCGAACGCCTTGGCCTGCGCGACCGCGACCGAGCCGCGGGCCGCCTCCCCGGCGTCCCGGGGGAACCGGGTCACCTCCTCCAGCGTGGCGGCGGCGGAGGCGAGCAGTGCCTCGGCCGCGCGCACCCGGGTGGCGAGCCGGCCGAAACGGTGGATCGTGTGCGGGTCGGCCGCGGCCGTGTCCGCCCAGCCGGCCCGGGTGGCCTCGAAGAACGGCCGGGCCCGGGTCCGGACGAACTCGCCCGCGTCGCGCAGCGCGCCGCCCGCGATGCCGGCCTGGATCGCGGCGTGGACCAGCTGGGCCCGCGCGCCGAGCTGCTGCGGCACCTCGAACGCGCCGCCGTACGGGATGACCAGACCCGGGTCCACCGGCACCTGGTCGAAGACCGCGGACCCGCTGACCGTGGCCCGCTGGCCCATCACGTCCCAGTCGTCGCCGACCTGCACGCCCGGGGCGTCCCGCTCGACGAACGCCAGGACCAGGCGGCCGTCGTCGTCCAGCGCGCTGACCCCGATCCAGCGGGCCGAGATCGCCCCGGTGCAGTAGTACTTGCGGCCGCTGAGGCGCAGGCCGCCCGGGCCCTTCAGCACCACGGTCTTCAGGTCCTGGGCGTGCTGGCCGCCCCGCTCGGCCAGGCCGTTGCCCAGCCGCGCGCCGGCCAGCACCTCGGCGAACAGCCGCTCTTGCTGCGCCGGGCTGCCATGCGCGGCGAGCACGTCCACGAACAGGAAGTGGGCCTGCGGGACCTGGGCGATGGCCGGGTCCACGGCCGCGATGGTCCGGATGACCTCGGCCAGCACCACCGGGGACAGGTCCGGGCCAAAGTGCGTGCCCGGGACCGTGATGCCGAGCAGGCCGCTGGCGTCCAGGGCGGCTAGCTCGGCGTACGGCACCGCGCCCGCCCGGTCCCGCTCGATCACGCCGCTGGCGATCGACGCGGCGTAATTCCGGGCGGCCGCGAGCGTTTCCGTTGCGGAGAACAGGAGCTCAGCCTGCGCGGCGGGTGAGGTGACGCTCATCGCGCGCCCACGAGGACCGGGCCGCCCGCGGTCAGGCCCGCGGCCGGGTCCGGGACCGCGGCGGGGTCCAGGCCGGCGTCCACCTCGAGCGCCCGCACGATCGGCAGCACGTCCCGGCCGAACCGCTCGATCTCCTCGTGGTAGTGCAGGAAGCCGGTCAGGATGAGGTCCACCCCCAGCTTGCGGTACTCGAGGATCCGGGTCGCCACCTGCTCGGGGGTGCCGATCAGCTGGGTGCGGAACCCGTCGTTGTACTGCACCAGGTCCTCGAACGAGGAGTCGGCCCACATGCCCGTCTTGTCGGCCGTGGACGCCCCGGCCTGCTTGACCGCGGCCCCGAACCCCTCGACCGCCTCCACGTGCGCCTTCGCGATGATCTCGCGCAGCGTGTCCCGGGCCTCCCGCTCGGTGTCGCGGACGATGACGAACCCGTTGAGCCCGAACCTCGGCCCGTCGGTGCGTCCCGCGGCGTCCGCGATCTGCCGCAGGTCGGCGAGTTGCTCCCGGACCCCGTCGAAGTCCTTGCCGTTGGAGAAGTACCAGTCGGACAGCTCGCCGCCGTTGCGCCGGGCGGCGGAGGAGTTGCCGCCCTGGAAGATCTCCGGGTGCGGCCGGCCCGGCCAGGACAGCGGCTTGGGCTTGAGGCTGAAGTCGCGGATCCGGTAGAAGTCGCCGGCCAGGTTGGCCTGGTCTTCGGTCCAGATCCGCTTGAGCGCCAGGATGAACTCGGCGGTGCGCCGGTACCGCTCGTCGTGCTCCAGCCACGGCTCGCCCAGCTGGCGGAACTCGTCCTTGAACCAGCCGGACACCACGTTCACCGCGACCCGGCCGCCGGACAGGTGGTCGGCGGTGGCCACCCACTTGGCCAGCACCCCGGGATGCCACAGGCCCGGGTGGACCGCGGCGATCAGCTTGAGCCGCTCGGTGGCCATGAGCAGCGCGAGGCTGAAGCTGGTCGACTCGTGCTGGTACTCGGCGCCGTAGCTGGCCGTGTACCGGACCTGGCTGAGCGCGTAGTCGAAGCCGGCCCGCTCGGCCAGCCGGGCCAGCGTCCGGTTGTAGTCGAACGACCAGTCGGTGCGCTGCTCGATCGTGCTGGTCACCAGGCCGCCGCTGACGTTGGGCACCCAGTAGGCGAAGCGGAGCGGCTCGGTGGCCGGGTCCGTGGTTGTCTCGGTGGTCATGGTCAGCCTCCAGGGGCTAGTCGTCGGGGGTTTAGTCGTCCTGGGTTAGTCGTCCTGGGTTAGTCGTCCACGTGCGGGAACGTCATCAGGCCGCGGCGCCGCAGGACCGGGATCAGGCCCTCGCCGACCTGATAGGCCTCCTCCAGATGCGGGTAGCCGGACAGGATGAACTCGTCGATGCCGAGCGCGTAGTACTCGGCGATCCGCTCCGCCACCTCGTCGTGGCTGCCGACCAGCGCGGTGCCCGCGCCGCCGCGCACCAGGCCGACGCCGGCCCACAGGTTCGGCGACACCTCCAGGGCATCCGTGCGCCCGCCGTGCAGCGCAGCCATCCGGCGCTGGCCCTCGGACTGCGAGGCCCGCTGGATGGCCTGCGCCCGCTCGATCGCTGCCGGGTCCAGGCCGTCCAGCAGCCGCTGGGCCTGGGCCCACGCCTCGCCCGCGGTGTCCCGGGTGATCACGTGCAGGCGGATCCCGAAGCGCACCTCCCGGCCGGCCTGCTTGGCGCGCGTCCGCACCGCGTCCAGTTTTTCCGCAACGGCCGGTGGTGGCTCCCCCCACGTCAGGTACACGTCGGCGTACCTGGCCGCCACGTCCAGCGCCGGGGCTGATGACCCGCCCAGGTAGATGTCGGGCCAGACCCGGGCCGGGATGATCTGCCCGCGGCGCACGTCGTAGTGCTGCCCCTCAAAGGTCACCGGGTCGCCGCGCCACAGCTCGCGGACGATGTGCAGGAACTCGCCAGCCCGCTCGTACCGGGCCTGCTTGCCCAGGTGGTCGCCGAACCGCTGCTGCTCCACGTCGTCGCCGCCGGTGACCACGTTGAGCAGCAGCCGCCCGCCGGAGATGCGCTGGTAGGTCGCGGCCATGTGGGCCGCCAGCGTGGGCGACATGAGCCCGGGCCGGAACGCGACCAGGAACCTGAACCGCTCGGTGACCTGGGTCAGCCCGGCGGTCATGATCCAGGCGTCCTCGCACCAGGAGCTGGTCGGGGTCAGCGCGCCGGTGAAGCCGAGCTGCTCCGCGGACCGGGCGATCTGGCCGATGTAGCCGATGTCCGGCGCCCGCTCGGTGCCGCCCTCTGTGCCACCAACCGTGGCCCGGCTCCCGGCCGCGCCGACCGCGTTGCCCAGGCTCAGGTCGGTCCGCGAGTCACCGTTGGTGGGCAGGAACCAGTGCAGCACGACACCCATGCGGGCCTCCTATCGGTAGAGGGAAAATTCTGGGGCGCGCCGGTTCAGCACCCAGTCGCCGACCTCCCGCGCCTTGTAGGCCACCGGGTCGTGCACGGTGTGCGTGCGCAGGTTCCGCCAGTGCCGGTCGAACCCGTACGCGGCGGTGGTGGCCCGTGCGCCCTGGACCTCGAACAGCCGGCTGGCCGCGTCCAGGCCCACCCTGGTCGTGACCACCTTGGCCTCGTAGATGGCCACTGCCGCCTCGGCCCGCTGCTCCGCGGTGAGGGCGGGACCGGTGTCCAGGGCCGCCTGCAGCGCGCCGCCCGCGCGATCGGCGAGCAGGGCGGCGGCGCGCACCTCGCTGATGATCTCGCCGACGCGCTCCAGGATGTAGGCGTCGTCGCTGGCCCGGTCCACGCCGGACGTTTCCCACGGGGACGCGTTCGCCCGGGTCCACTCCAGCGCCTCCTCGATGGCGCCCTCGGCGGTGCCGATGTAGAAGTTCACGAAGGCCAGCTGCCAGTGCGGGGTGACCAGGGTCTGGTATGCGTTCGGCTCCTGCCCGCCTATGGGGTCAGGCCCGAGGATCTCGGACCGCTCGACCCGCACGTTGTGCAGTTCCACGCCGCCGGAGTCGGTGAGCCGCTGGCCCATGTTGTCCCAGTTGTCCAGGGCGGTGAACCCCTCCCGGCCGCCCGGGATGGACACGAATGCGAGGTTCCCGTCCAGGGTGGCGGTGATGGACAGCCAGTCGCCGAGGCTGGCCCCGCTGGCGAACGTGCGGTGCCCGTTCAGCCGGAAACCGTCTCCGTCCGGCGTCAGCACCAGGTCCGAACCGCCGCGCGGGTTCTGCACGCCGCCCCAGAACAGGCAGCGCCCGCCGTTCTTCCGCGATTGCGCGTCGGCCTGCTCCGGCGTGCCGAACAGCTGGGCGATGCGGGTCTGGGCGTAGTGGTACCCGATCAGGTGCGCGATGGACGTGTCACCCCGGGCGATGCGCCGGGTGATCTGGGCCGCCTGGGCGTAGGCCAGGCCCGCGCCGCCGTACTCGGGCGGCTCCTGGACCTGGAGCAGGTCATTCTCGCGGAGCAACTCGATCTCGGCGCGCGGGGCTTGGTTGGCCCGGTCCCGCTCGGCCGCGGTCGAGCGGAGTTGGCGCGCCACGTCGTCGGCCGTCTCCAGGAGCGCGGCGTAGCGGTCGGCGGCCGGGATACTCAGCGTTGAGGCGGTCATGAGGCTTCCTTAGCTCTGAGGCCGGTGACGTAGCCCTGATGCCGGTGGCGTCCGACCCGGCTGGCCCGGCGGGCTGCTGGTGATAGCCGGCCCGGCAGGCTCCTGACGCTTTCCCTCTTTCTCGATCGATTTTATAGGAAGTAGGGGTTGGCTGGCTAGGTCCCGGGGCCACCGGGCCACCGCCAGTGGAACTAGCTTCAGCATGCGGCCGGCCCGGACGCCGCGTCCAATACCGATCGCCGGGGGCGTGGTAAGGTTTTCCTATTAAAGCGATCGCTATCCTGGTATTGGCAGGTACCGGGCGAGAGGGGTCGTGTGCGGATCGAGCAGCTTGAATACGTGGCCACGGTCGCCCGGCTGGGCTCGTTCCGCCGCGCCGCCACTGAGCTGCACATCTCCCAGCCCGCGCTGAGCGGGTCGGTCCGGAGCCTGGAACGGGAACTCGGCGTCGACCTGCTCGACCGGGGCCGGCACGGGGCGCGGATGAGCGACTCCGGCCGCGAGCTGTTCCCGTACATCCTGACCCTGCTCGACTCGTTCGACCGGCTCCGGCACGCGGCCGGCGAGCAGCACCGCAGCGTCCGGCTGGTCCGCCTGGGCACGGTCAGCGCGGCCACCGCCCCCCTGCTCGCGCCGACCATCCAGCAGTTCCGGCAGAGCCACCCGCTGACCCAGGTCGAGGTGATCGGCGCGCAGCAGGCCGAGATCCACCGCGGCGTCCTGGAGGGCAGCTTCGACCTGGGCCTGGTGAACTACCTCGACGGCGACGACATGCCCCCCGAGCTGGAGACCACCCCGCTGCTGCGTGGCCGTCCGGTCGTCGTCCTGCGGGCGGACAGCCCGCTGGCCCGGCACACGACGGTGCGCACCGCAGACCTGCTCGCCGAGCCGCTGATCGTGATGCGTTCTGGTTATGTGATGCACCGCTACCTGCACCGGCTGCTGCAGGGCCAGCCGCCGGCGTTCTCCTACTCCACCGACGGCGCCGAGATGGGCAAGCTGATGGTCGCCGAGGGGCTGGGCCTCACCGTGCTGCCGGACTTCAGCGTGATCGGCGACCCGCTCGAACAGCACGGGGTGATCACCTGGCGGCCGCTGGCCGACGACCACACCGGGGTCGACCTGGTCATCCAGCGGGCCCGGTCCGGCTCTCCCCCGCTGGCCGCGCGGGACCTGCACGGCATCTTCGTGGCGCGGGCCCGCGCCTACACGGCCGCCCACCCGGCGGCGGTGGCCCGCCCGGCCGCGCCGGTTCCCCGGGCCGCCGGGGATGATCCGCCGGCTAGCCGCCCCGGCGGCGAGGGCCCGGGAAGCCGGCGGCGCCGGGGGAAGGCCCGCGTTCGCTCATGATCTCCGTCCGGCCGCCGATGGTGGCCGGTCCCTGGCCGCTGACGCACAGCGACGCGGCCGCCGTGGCCAGCTGGACCGCTTCCGGCACCGGCCGGCCCCGGAACATCTCGATGGTCAGCGTCGCGGCGAAGCAGTCACCCGCGCCGGTCGAGTCGACCAGGACGCTCACCGGCTCCGCGGTGTACTCCCGGGAACCGTCCCGGGTCAGGACCTGGCACCCCCGCCGTCCCCGGGTCACCACGCCCAGGCCGCCGTGCCGAGGCACGGCGGCCAGCAGGTCGCTGACATAAGGCGCCTCGGTCTCGGACACCACCACCACGTCCACGATCGACGAGACCGCGGCGGGAAAGCCCCGCGGCACGAGCTCGATGCGCGCGCCGATGCCGTCCCACTTCCTGACCAGCCCCTGGGGGGTGAGCAGGACGAAACGCGACCGGCACTCGCCGACCAGCTTTTCAAGCGTTATCTCCTGGGCCACGGGCGCGATATGGAGAATGTCACTTCCTGGCAAATCCTCATGGTCCTGGATAGGACCAGCCCAGCCTTCCAGCCATTGTTCGCGAAAATCCCCGGCCGACACGTTACGGAACATCGTGGTCGACTCGGCGGGCTGCAGGTCCAGCTCGACTTCACCCGCGTAGGACTGCCAGTACGGCGCCAGCTGGGCCGGATTCGCCCGCCCCACGATCCCGGCGCTAAGCCCTAGCCGGGCTGCCTGCAATGCGGAGTAGACTACCGATCCGCCCAGCACGTAAGAACCCCCCGCCTGGACGTCCAGGGTTGGGTTACCCAAGGCAAGGTAGTCTGGGCGCACCGTGATCCGCTCGTAGATTGGCCGATGGGACTCGATGCATAGTACATCAGTAGATAGCGGGCAACAACGCAAAGACAGCCTCGTCACACTGCCTGCGGAATTGCTGCCCAAGGCCACCGGAAGTAACAGCGGCGCGACGGTGAACGGCCTCCTGATCGGAGTGGACGGCGGCGCCACGAAAACAATAGCCGCAGCATTTGACCTGGATACCGGGACGGTCGAGGCGGCAGAAACCGGGCCGAGTAATCCCGAGGCGGTGGGTTACGACGCAGCCGCGGCTTCCATTAATGAGGCAATCAGGGCGGTGCTCGGGCGAGCCAAGCCGGTAGCCGCGGGAGTACTGGGAGTCGCCGGGATAGACACCGACGAGGAACGGAAACGCCTGCTGTCCGGGGTGACCGAACTGAGCGCACCGGTAACATTGGCCGTCAATGACGTCGTGGCAGCGTGGGCGGCCGGCTCACTCGCCTCGCCCGGTATTGCCGCCATCTCCGGCACCGGAAGCAATACGTTCGGGGTCAATTCGCGGGGCGCGGCGTGGCGCTGCGGCGGGTGGGGCCATATCGTCGGCGACGAGGGTTCTGGCTACCTGGTCGCGGTGAAGGCAATCCGGGCCGTCCTCGCGTACCGGGACGGCAGGAACGATTGGACAGAACTGGTCCCGCGCCTGCTGGATTTCTACGGCCTGCGGCAGATCGAGGATATCAAGCCAGTCATTTACCAGGATTTCGACAAGGCCCGTATCGCGTCCTTTGCCCAGCAGGTGGCCGAGGCCGCGCACCGGGGCGACGAGCTGGCCACCGGGATATTCCAGCAGGCCGCGGCGGCCCTGGCCGAGCAGATCAGCACGGTCTACCGCGCCCTGGACTTCGGCGGCCCGGCCGAGGTGACGCTGATCGGGAGCAATTTCCGGGCCGGGGAGGTCTTCATCGGCCCGCTGCGGGAGCACCTGCGGCACGTGACCGGCGGCCGGGACTTCGCGGCCCCCAGGCTGCCCGCCGTAGGCGGCTCGCTCTGGCTGGCGGCGCGGGCGGCCGGGGCGGAGCAGCGGATCGACGCCCAGGCTCTCGCGGCGGCCCTGGGTGACTCGGACGCGCGGGACTTCCTGGCCCCGCCG
>JAOPYP010000811.1 GCA_025964635.1 Actinomycetes bacterium
TCAAGCGGAGGTACGATCCCGGCAACACGTTCCACATCAACCAGAACATCCAGCCTGCCAGCGGGTCCAGCGCGTAAGCCCGACCAGCCGCCCGGCCGGGCGACGGCCAACGCATCAGTGGCCGGCCCGGCTGGGCACGGCGGACGCGCGATCACCGGCCCGCACGGATGAGGGGCAGCCTGATGTCACGACCCGTCCTGTTCGTGATCGATGACGACCCCGAGGTCGTGCGCGCGCTGCATGACGATCTCAACCGGCGGTTCGGGAAAGACTTCCGCGTGATCGGTGAGTCGTCTGCCGCCGCCGGGCTGGCCACGCTGCGCGAACTGCCCGCCGGGCACGAGCCGGTGGCGCTGAGTGGCTGCCCGGCCCGATCCAGCTCGAACGCGGCTACATCCTGACCGGGCGCGACGTGGTGCGGAACGCCGGGCCCGCGTCGCGGTGGCCGCTCGATCGTGCCCCCGTCCTGCTTGAGACCTCCATGCCTGGCGTTTTCGCCGCGGGGGACGCCCGCTACCGCTCGATCAAGCGCGTTGCTTCCGCAGTCGGGGACGGCGCGACGGCGGTGCGGCTGGCGCAGGAGTACCTGGCTGCGCAGCACGCCCCCGGGTAGCGTTACCGGGCGGGGATCGGGGTGGTGGCGGACAGCGGGTTGATGCCGCGGGCGGCCAGGATGTACGAGGCCGCGGTCCCGGTGTGCAACGAGGCGTAGACGGAGCCGCCCTCGCAGTAGGTAACTCTATGCCGTGCTTCTGTAGCTCGTAGTAAGTTTTCCCGGGGCGGCCGGGGAACGCAAAACGGGATAACCGGTCATCCGGTGTGGCGGGTCGCCGCGCCTCCCCGGCCTCGGTAGGCTCGACTCCGCCGGGCCGGTGCGCCACTGCCGCGGCATCCTCCCGCCGGGGAATTCCGTGGCCGGGCAGGTGCTTTACCAGGCGGCACCGGCCGCTTCCCCCGGCCCTGGCTGGTGAGCGCCCGCGAGGGTTTTCGTTGCATGCCTTAAAAGGAGGCGCTAGTTCGTGACGGCAGCCGCAGCGGACCACACCGGCCACCAGGACGGGTTTGTGCACCTTCACGTGCACACCGAGTACTCGATGCTGGACGGGGCCGCGCGGCTGAAGGACATGTTCGCCCAGTGCGAGCGTGAGGGCATGTCCGCCGTGGCCATGACCGACCACGGCAACCTCTACGGCGCCTACGACTTCTGGTCCAAGGCGACCAAGGCCGGGATCAAGCCGATCATCGGCATCGAGGCCTACGTCGCCCCGGAGCACCGCAGGCACCGCCAGCCGGTGCGCTGGGGCACCCCCGCCCAGAAGGACGACGACGTGTCCGGCGCGGGTGCGTACACGCACATGACGATGCTCGCCGAGACCACGGAGGGCATGCACAACCTGTTCCGGCTCTCCTCGCTGGCCTCGCTGGAGGGCTACTTCCGCAAGCCGCGGATGGACCGCGAGCTCATCGCGGAGCACGCCAGGGGGATCATCGCCACCACCGGCTGCCCCAGCGGCGAGGTGCAGACCCGGCTGCGGCTCGGGCAGTACTCGCAGGCGCTCGACGCGGCCGCCGCGTACCGCGACATCTTCGGCGCGGGCAACTTCTTCGTCGAGATCATGGATCACGGGCTCAGCATCGAGCAGCGGGTCCGGGATGGCCTGCGGCGCATCGCGAAAGATCTCGGCCTGCCGTTCGTGGTCACCAACGACTCGCACTACACGGTCGAGGCGGACGCGAAAGCGCACGAGGTTCTGCTGTGCGTGCAGACCGGGTCGAACATGGCCGACCCCGGACGGTTCAGGTTCGACGGCTCGGGCTACTACCTGAAGACCGCGCAGGAGATGCGGGCGGCGTTCCCCGACGAGGAATGGCAGTCCGGCTGCGACTCCACCCTGCTGATCGCCGAGCGGGCCGGGGTCACGTTCGAGTCCCGGAACCTGATGCCGCTGTTCGACGTGCCCGCGGGGGAGACCGAGGAGAGCTGGCTGCGCCAGGAGGTCCGGCGGGGGATGGACCGCCGGTACCCGGACGGCTACGACGACCAGCGCCGCCAGCAGGTCGAGTACGAGATGGGCATCATCACCCAGATGGGCTTCTGCTCGTACTTCCTGGTCGTCGCCGACTTCATCATGTGGGCCAAGCGGAACGGGATCTGGGTCGGCCCGGGCCGGGGGTCGGCCGCAGGCTGCCTGGTGGCCTACGCCCTGGGCATCACCGACCTCGACCCGCTCAAGCACGGGCTGATCTTCGAGCGGTTCCTGAATCCCGAACGCGTGTCCATGCCCGACATCGACATCGACTTCGATGAACGCCGGCGGGGTGACGTGATCCGCTACGTCACCGAGAAGTGGGGCGACGACCGGGTCGCGCAGATCATCACCTACGGCACCATCAAGGCCAAGGCCGCGGTCAAGGACTCCGCCCGGGTGCTCGGCTTCCCGTACGCGCTGGGCGATCGCATCACTAAAGCTTTTCCGCCGGCGGTGATGGGCAAGGACATCCCCCTGTCGGGGATCTTCGACGAAACCCATTCGCGGTACGGCGAGGCGGGCGAGATCCGCGCCCTGTACGAGGCCGAAGCCGAGGTGCGGCAGGTCATCGACACCGCGCGCGGGCTGGAGGGGCTGATCCGCCAGGCCGGCGTGCACGCAGCCGGCGTGATCATGAGCAGCGAGCCGATCATCGACCACGTGCCGGTCTGGAAGCGGGAGGCGGACGGCGCGGTCATCACCCAGTTCGACTACCCGGCCTGTGAGTCGCTCGGCCTGCTCAAGATGGACTTCCTCGGGCTGCGGAACCTCACCGTGCTGGACGACGCGGTCCGGGGAGTCAGGGCCAACCGGGGTATCGACGTCGACCTGGAAACCCTGGCGCTGGACGACAAGCCCACCTATGACCTGCTGGCCCGGGGCGACACGCTGGGCATCTTCCAGTTCGACGGTGGCCCGATGCGGGCTCTGCTGCGCAGCATGCGGCCGGACAACTTCGAGGACATCTCGGCGGTCGGCGCGCTCTACCGGCCCGGCCCGATGGGCGCCAACGCCCACAACGACTACGCCGACCGGAAGAACCAGCGCAAGCCGGTGGTTCCCATCCACCCCGAGCTGGCCGAGCCGCTGGCCGAGATCCTGGGCGACACCTACGGGCTGATCGTCTACCAGGAGCAGGTCATGGCCATCGCGCAGAAGGTGGCCGGGTACAGCCTCGGCAGCGCGGACCTGCTCCGCCGGGCCATGGGCAAGAAGAAGAAGGAGATCCTGGACAAGGAGTTCGCGCCGTTCGCCGCCGGGATGAAGGAGAACGGCTATTCGGATTCGGCGATCAAGACCCTGTGGGACATCCTGGTCCCGTTCTCCGACTACGCGTTCAATAAGGCGCACAGCGCCGCCTACGGGCTGGTCTCCTACTGGACCGCGTACCTCAAGGCCAATTTCCCGGCCGAGTACATGGCCGGGTTGCTCACGTCGGTATCCGGCGACAAGGATAAGAGCGCGCTTTACCTGAACGAATGCCGCCGGATGGGCATCACCGTGCTTCCCCCGGACGTCAACGCCTCGGACGCCACCTTCACCCCGGTAGGCAACGACATCCGGTTCGGCCTGGCCGCGATCCGCAACGTCGGCACCAACGTGGTGGATGCGATCGTCGAGGCACGCACGGCCAAGGACGCCTTCACGAGCTTCGCCGACTTCCTGCGCAAGGTCCCGGTCAACGTGTGCAACAAGCGGGTCATCGAGTCGCTGGTCAAGGCCGGGGCCTTCGACTCACTCGGGCACCCGCGCAAGGGCCTGGCCATCATCCACGAGCAGGCCATCGACACCGTGATCGACGTGAAGCGCAACGAGGCCAACGGCCAGGACTCGCTGTTCGGCGGGGACGCCGAGATCGAGGCCAGCTTCGAGGTCCCCGTGCCGGACGGGGAGTGGGACAAGACCACGCTGCTGGCGTTCGAGCGCGAGATGCTCGGCCTGTACGTGTCCGACCACCCACTGCTGGGCGTGGAGCACCTCGTGGCCGCGAACACCGACTGCTCCGTGGCCGAGCTCATCAGTTCCGCCGGGGACGAGCCTGCCGACCGTGCGGCCCGGGGCGGCCGGCCCGACGGGCAGATGGTCACGCTGGGCGGGATCCTGTCCGGCGTGCAGCGGAAGGTCACCCGGCAGGGCAACCCGTGGGCGACCGCCACCCTGGAGGACCTGGAGGGCGCCATCGAGGTGCTCTTCTTCCCGGCCGCCTACCAGCAGTGCTCGCTGCTGCTGGCCGAGGACGCGATCGTGATCGTGAAAGGCCGCCTGGACCGGCGGGACGAAACGCCCAAGCTGATCGCGCAGGAGGTGAGCGCACCGGACCTGACGGTGGACCAGGGCGGCCCTTTCGTCGTGTCGATGCCGGTCCAGCGGTGCGTCGCGCCCGTGGTCGACCGGCTCCGCGAGGTGCTGAATACCCACCCGGGGCTGTCCGAAGTGCACCTGAAACTCTGCAATGGCCCGCGGGCGACGATCGTCCGGCTGGATGACAAGTTGCGGGTCAAGCCGTCGCCGGCGTTGCTGGCCGACCTGAAGCAGCTGCTCGGGCCGGCCTGCGTGGGCTGAGCCTCTCTCCCTGGGTAGGCCTCGGCGCCGTGTGAGCGTGCCCGGGTGAGCTTCGCACCCATCCGAGCTGGGAAGACTGGACGGTAGTCCGGCCAGCGAAGGGCGCTGCAGTGATACGCCGCATCCACTTGTCCGGCCACCATAAGGAGGGGCTGCGGACCAACCTGTGGCTGGTCCCGGCGATCGAGGTGCTGGCCGCACTCGGCCTGTTCGCCGTCACCAACGTGGCCGACCGAGCCGCCTACCACGGCTCTTTCATGCTGCCGTCGTGGGTGATCAGCGGTTCGGCTGACGCTGCGCGGCAGATCCTCACCACGATCGCGGCGGCCATCATCACCGTCGTGGGCGTGGTCTTCTCGATCGTCATCGTGGCGCTGACCTTGGTCTCCACCCAGTTCGGCCCCCGGATGCTGCGCATCTTCATCCGGGACCGGGGCACCCAGCTGACCCTGGGGACATTCGTCGCGACGTTCGTCTACGCGGTCCTCACGCTGGTGTCCATCGGCGGTCCGGGACCTGGCGGGCCGTACGTGCCGCACATCGGCATCACCGTCACGCTCGCGCTCACCGTGACCGACCTGGCGGTGCTGATCTACTTCATCCACCACATCGCCACCCAGATCCAGCTGCCGGAGGTGATCGCCGGTATCTCCGCCGATCTCTCCGCGGCGATCGATGACCAGGTGGACGACGGGGCCGCCCGGCCTGGTGACCCCTCGGTCTCCGGCCTGCTGGCCAGCATGGCGGGACCCGGTGGCGTGGTCGAGGTCGCGGACAGCGGGTACCTCCAGTACGTTCACCGGCGCACGCTGCTGGGCATCGCCGCGCAGGCCGGCGCGGTCATCTACCTGAGATACCGGCCGGGTCACTTCCTCGTCCAGGGCAGCCCGCTGGCCACGGTGTGGCCGGCCAGCGCGGCGCGCAAGGTGGCCGACGGGCTGACCCGGGCCCACGTCACCGGCCCGTACCGGACGCTGGCCCAGGACCTCTCGTTCGGCATCGACCAGCTGGTGGAGATCGCGATCCGCTCGCTCTCCACCGCAGTGAACGACACGTTCACCGCGCTGACCTGCATCGACTGGCTGTCAGACAGCCTGTGCAAGGTAGCCGGCCGATGGCAGCCAGCCCGGGTGCACCGGGACGGGGCGGGCGCCGTCCGGGTGATCACCACCGAGCCGACGTACGACCGGCTGGTGCAGCGGTCGTTCGAGAAGATCCGGCAGAGTTCCCGCGGCTCGCCTGCGGTGCTGATCCGCCAGCTGGACGCGCTGGCCAGGATCATGGAACGGACCACCGCGGACGATCAGCGCCAGGTCTTGCTCGACCAGGCTGCCATGATCATCCAGGCGAGCGAGGAATCAGTGCCTGACGCGCCGGACCGGGCCGACGTGCGCCGCCAGTACCAGGCATTCCGCGCCGCCCATGCCCAGCTGGCCGGCCTGCCGCTGCCCACGCCAGGCAGCTGACCCCGGTGCCCGGGGGTTCCGGGGGCCGTCCCCCGGGCGAGCAGAGTCCTCAGGCGTCGCGGGTCTTGAGCAGGTAGCCGGCGATGACCAGCAGCACGATGGTCCACAGGCAGAACACGCCGAACCCTTCCCAGGGCGACAGCACCTGCTTGGCCTGCTGGTGCGCCTGGCCGATCAGCTGGCCGGCCACGGTGGGCAGGTAGGCGTGGACGTATTTGCCGATCTTTCCGGGAATCAGCTGGGCCAGCGGGGCCAGCACCAGCACGAAGGCGATGACTCCGGTGATGGCACCGGCCGTGTGCCGGATGATCCCGCCGATGGCCAGCGCGAACAGGCCCAGGACAGCGAGATACAGGCCGGCCCCGAAGACCGCCCGGGCCACTCCCGGATCGCTGAGCGACACCGGCGCGTGGCTGTGCAGGACGGCCGCACCGATGAAGAACGACGGGAATGAGACGATTTCCCCCACGACCAAGACGAGCAGGGCAAACACGATCGCCTTGGCCACCAGCATCGGGATGCGGCGCGGGACAGCCAGCAGGGAAGCGCGGATCATCCCGGTGGAGTATTCGCTGGTCATGACAAGCACGCCCAGCACGCAGATTGTCAGCTGGCCAAATTCGAGCCCGGATCCCAGGATGGTGCTGACCGGGTCGGCCATGATCTGGGCCCGCTGCGCCGGGTCGGTCTTGTTCCACTGGAGGATCGTCAGCCAGGTGAACAGGCCGGTGAAGCCGAGGGTCAGCACGACGAGCAGGATCAGCGACCAGATGGTCGAGCGGACTGACCGGATCTTGGTCCACTCGGCCAGCAGGAGCCGGCCGAAGGCCGCACCGCGGGACGGTGGCGGGATGTCGCTGATGCCGGGCCTGGCCGCCTGGACCGGCGGGCTGGCGGAAGTCATTCGGTCCTCTGCGGCGGGCTGGCGGAAGCGGGGCTGCTGGGCGCCGGCTGCGCTGAGGGCCCGGAAGCTGCGGACCCGGCGCCTGCTGCGGACCCGGTGCCTGCTGGTGACCCCGGGCCCGCGGGTGAGCCCGGTCCCGCTGCTGGCCCGGAGCCGGGAACCCCGTATTCGAGGCTGTCTGCGGTCAGCTCCATGTAGGCCTCTTCGAGCGAGGCCAGCCGCGGGGTGAGCTCGTGCAGCACGATGCGGTCGGCCGCCGCTATCTCGCCCACGTGCGGCGCGTCCAGCCCAGTGACCCTGAGCGCGCCGGCCTGGCTGCCGCCCGCTTCGTCCGCTTCGGCCTTGCCCCCGGCGGCCGCGACCAGGTCGGCCAGCCGCGCCGCCTGGGGCGAGCGCACCAGCACGAATTTCTCGGAACTACGCTCGATGAATTCCTGCGTACTGCAATCCGCGATGAGCCTGCCCCGGCCAATCACGATCAGGTGATCAGCGGTGACGGCCATCTCGTTCATCAGGTGACTGGACACGAAAACGGTGCGGCCCTCGCTGGCCAGCTGTTTCATCAGGTTCCTGATCCAGAGGATGCCCTCCGGGTCGAGACCGTTCACCGGCTCATCAAGGATCAGGACCTGAGGATCGCCCAGCAATGCCGCGGCGATGCCGACCCGCTGGCTCATGCCCAGGGAGTAGCCGCCGGTCCGCTTGTGCGCGGCCTCGGTCAGCCCGACCAGAGCCAGTACCTGATCCACCCGGGACCTGGGCAGCCCCTGACTCTGGGCCAGGAACAGCAGGTGGTCATAGGCGCTCCGGCCCGGATGCATGGCCCGGGCCTCGAGGAGCGCGCCGACGATGCGCAGCGGCTGGGCCAGGTCGACGTACCGCCTGCCCCCGATGGTCGCGATGCCCGCGAGCGGGTGATCGAGAGCGAGGATCAGCCGCATCGTGGTGGACTTGCCTGCGCCATTCGGCCCGAGGAAGCCGGTGACCCGGCCCGGCTCCACGGTAAAGGACAAATGGTCAACAGCGAGTTTATCCCCGTAGCGCTTGGTGAGGTCCCGTGCCTCAATCATGTCATTCCCCTTGAGACGGCCTGGCCGACTTGGTTGCGCCGTACACCACAACCTAAGGTAGCAAGGAATTGGCCGCCGCCGATTTTCCGGGCCGCGCGTCGCGGTATCCGGGGTGCACTCCCCGGGCCGTGGTCACGTACGCTGCTGCGAAGTATGACCGAGCCGATGCCAATCCCCGCCGCGCGTGCCGCCGCCGGACTCCGCCGTGGCGTCGTGGCCTGCCTGGCCGTGGCGGCCGGGACCGCGCTGCTCGGGCTGGCCGCCGGGTTCCTCTGGGCCGTGGTGGCCCCGCGGCCGCTGCTCGTGATGACCGGCCACGGCGCCGCAGCCGTGATCAACGCCGAGACCGGCGCGTTCATCGCGGGGGACGGCTGGTACTGCTTCATCTGCCTGGCCGGAGGACTGCTCAGCGGGCTGTTCGGCTATCTGGCCGCGGTCCGCGGCTACGGCCCGGTGGCCATGATCATGGTCCTGGTCAGTGCACTGGCGGCCGCGCTGATCACGCTCTGGATCGGGGAGCACGTGGGGCTGGCCAGCTACCACCATCTGCTCGCGACCCTGCCGGCGGGCGCCAGGCTGCACGCCGCCCTGGCCCTGGGTGCCCGGGGCGCCATCGCGTTCTGGCCGCTGGGGGCCGGGCTGATGGCAGGCGGCATGGAACTCGCCGCGATGCTGCGGGACCGCCAGGTCGGCGCGCCGGGAACCGCCCTGGCCCCGGAATGACGGCAGGCCCGCGGTCACGGGCAGGCCACGCCCGGGGTGCAGGCCGGCCCAGGCCCGGGCTGACGCCCGGCCGGGATGGCGGAATGTCCACGATGCGGACAGGCTCGGCGTCCGCCCGCACCCGCTCCGTACACTGGGCGGGTGCTTTCCAGGATTGATCTGCGCGGATCGCCGGCTGCCCAGCTGAGCAGGGAAAAGCTCGCCCCGGTGCTGCCCCGGGCCGGGCTGGACGTCGAGGCTGCCATCGAGAAGGTCCGGCCGATCTGCGACGATGTCCGCCATCGAGGGACGGACGCGGTCCGCGAGTACACGCTGCGTTTCGACGGCGTGGAGCTGGCCACCACCCGGGTCCCGGCGGCCGCGCTGGCCGGAGCGCTGGACGCGCTGGCCCCGGACCTGCGGGCGGCGATGGAGGAGACCATCCGCCGGCTCCGCCTGGTCTGCCGGGCCCAGCGGCCGGCCGACGTGGTGACCAGTCTCGGCGAGGGAGCCACCGTCACCGAACGGTACGTCGCCGTAGGCCGGGCAGGCGTCTACGTGCCGGGCGGCCTGGTCACCTATCCCTCCTCGGTGCTGATGAACGTGGTCCCGGCGCAGGTGGCCGGGGTGCCGCAGATCGCGGTGGCCTCGCCGCCCCAGGAGAACGGCCTGCCCAGCCCGGCCGTGCTGGCCGCGTGCGCGCTGCTCGGCGTCGAGGAGGTCCACGCGGCCGGCGGGGCCCAGGCCATCGCCATGCTCGGGTACGGGACGGCCGACTGTGCCCCCGTGGACACGATCACCGGGCCCGGCAACATCTACGTGGCCGCCGCCAAGCGGCTGCTGCTCGGCACGATCAGCACCGACGCCGAGGCCGGCCCCACGGAGATCGCGATCATCGCTGACGACACCGCGGATCCGGAGTTCGTCGCGGCGGACCTGATCGCCCAGGCCGAGCACGATCCGCTGGCCGCCTGCCTGCTGATCACCACGGACCCCGGCCTCGCCGACCGGGTGGACAAGGCCCTGGAGCCGCAGATCGCCGCGGCCCGGCACCGGGAGCGGGTCCAGGCCGCCCTGGCCGGCCAGTCGGCCTGCGTGCTGGTGGACGACATCGACGCGGCGCTGGCCACCTCGGATGCCTGGGCGCCGGAGCACCTGGAGATCCAGGCCCAGGCCGCCGCGGCACTGGCCCGCCGGGTCCGCAACGCGGGCGCCATCTTCGTGGGGCCCTACGCTCCGGTGTCGCTCGGCGATTACCTGGCGGGCTCCAACCACGTGCTGCCGACCGGCGGCACCGCCCGGCACACCGCGGGCCTGTCCGTGCTGACCTTCTTGCGCGCGATCCACCTGGTCGAATACGAGCGGGATGCGCTGGCCGAGGTCGCCCCGCACATCGACGCGCTCGGCGGGGCCGAGGACCTGGCCGCACACGTCGCGGCGGTCCGGGTCCGCATCCCCAGGGCCGAGCCGTGAGCAGTTCCCCGGCCGGTTCCGCCGCGGGCGGTCCGGGCGCCGGGGAAGGTTCCCGCGCCGGGTCCGCATCGCTTCCGTCCTGGCTGCCGATCCGCGAGGACCTGGCCGGGCAGACCGCCTACGGCGCCCCGCAGATCGACGTGCCGGTCCGGCTGAACACCAACGAGAATCCCTACCCGCCATCCTCGGCGATGGCCCAGGCGATTACGCAGGCCGTCACGGGGGTGGCCGGGACGCTGAACCGCTACCCGGACCGGGACGCGGTGGCGCTGCGCGGTGACCTGGCCGCCTACCTCGGCCACGGGCTGGAGGCGGACCAGGTGTGGGCGGCCAACGGCTCGAACGAGATCATCCAGCAGCTGTTCCAGGCGTTCGGCGGGCAGGGGCGGACCGCGCTGGGGTTCGAGCCCTCGTACTCGATGCACCCGCTGATCGCGCTGGCCACCGGCACCCGCTGGATCAGCGGGGTCCGGGATGCCGATTTCGGGCTCGAGCCCGGTCACGCGCTGGCCGCGATCCGGGCGCACCACCCCGACCTGGTATTCCTCACCTCACCGAACAACCCCACCGGCACTGCGCTGGCCCCCGACGTGATCGAGGCGGTCTGCGCGGCGGCACCGGGCATGGTCGTCGTGGACGAGGCGTACGCCGAGTTCGCCCGGGACACCTCCGCCACCGCGCTCACCCTGCTGTCCCGCTGCCGGCGCCTCGTGGTGACCCGCACCATGTCCAAGGCGTTCGCGCTGGCCGGCGCGCGGGTCGGGTACCTCGCCGCGGACCCCGCGGTGCCGCAGGCGCTGCTGCTGGTCCGGCTGCCGTACCACCTGTCCGCGGTCACCCAGGCGGTGGCCCGGGCCGCGCTGGCGCTGGCCCGTGAGCCGCTCGCCACCGTGGCGGCGCTCCGCGAGCAGCGGGACGAGCTCGTCGCCTGGCTGCGGGAGCGGGGCCTGCGGGTCGCGGACTCCGACGCCAACTTCGTGCTGTTCGGCGAGTTCGGCGACCGGCACGCGATCTGGCAGGCACTGCTGGACCGGGGCGTGCTGATCCGGGAGACCGGGCCAGCGGGCTGGCTGAGGGTCACGGCGGGGACGCCCGCCGAGATGTCCGCGTTCCGCGACGCGCTGGACGCGGTGCTGAGGCTGGGGCTGACGCCGGCCACCGAGCCGGCCGGGGAGGGCGCACGATGAACGACACCTGGAGCCGGGCCATACGGCGGACCGGGCGCGTCGAGCGGGTGACCAAGGAGACCAGCGTGCTGGTCGAGCTGGACCTCGACGGCAGCGGCACGGCTGACATCGGCACCGGGGTGCCCTTCTTCGACCACATGCTCGGCCAGCTGGCCAAGCACGGGCTGCTCGACCTGACCGTGCGGTCGGCCGGCGACATCGAGGTCGACGCGCACCACACGGTGGAGGACACCGCCCTGGCTCTCGGCCAGGCGCTGCGCGACGCGCTCGGCGACAAGGCGGGCATCTGCCGTTTCGGGGACGCCGCCGTGCCGCTGGACGAGACGCTGGCCCGGGCGGCGATCGACCTGTCCGGGCGGCCCTACCTGGTGCACGCCGAGCCGGACGGCATGGCCCCGCTGATCGGCAGCTATGACACCACGCTGACCAGGCATTTCTTCGAGTCCGTGACGTCCACGGCCGCTATCTGCCTGCACCTGGAGGTGACCGGGCGCAACCCCCACCACCTGGTCGAGGCGCAGTTCAAGGCGGTGGCCCGGGCGCTGCGGGCGGCGGCAGCCCCGGACCCCCGGGCGCAAGGGATCCCCAGCACCAAGGGTGTCCTGTGACCGGACGGCCCCGCGTCGCGGTCCTGGACTACGGGTCGGGCAACATCCGGTCCGCTCAGCGGGCCCTGCAGCGGGCCGGGGCGGACACCGAGGTGACCGCCGATTTCGACACCGCGCTCAGCGCGGACGGCCTGGTGGTCCCGGGGGTCGGCGCGTTCGCGGCCTGCATGGCCGGGATCCGGGCGGTGCGCGGCGACCAGATCATCGACCGGCGGCTGGCGGGTTCCCGCCCGGTGCTCGGCATCTGCGTCGGCATGCAGGTGCTGTTCGGCGAGGGCGTCGAGCACGGCCTGCACACCGAAGGCTGTGGCCAGTGGCCCGGCACCGTGCAGCGGCTGCACGCGCCGGTGCTCCCGCACATGGGCTGGAACACGGTCGACGCCGGTGACGGGTCCCGGCTGCTGGCCGGCCTCGGCCCCGGCACGCGTTTCTACTTCGTGCACTCCTACGCGGCCCTGGACCTGCCCATGCCGCCGTCCGCGCGGATGACGCCGCCGCTGATCAGCTGGGCGACACACGGGGAGCCGTTCATCGCGGTGGTGGAGAACGGCCCGCTGTCCGCGACCCAGTTTCACCCGGAGAAATCCGGCGACGCGGGCGCCGCGTTGCTGGCCAACTGGCTGGAGATGGTGCGATGACGCCCCCTGCTTCGGGAGACCGTGCTTCGGGACACCGTGCCTCGGGGGAGGCCGGGCTGACCCTGCTGCCCGCCGTGGACGTAGCCGGGGGCAAGGCGGTCCGGCTGGTCCAGGGCGCGGCCGGGACGGAGACCGACTACGGCGAGCCGCTGCAGGCCGCGCTGGCCTGGCAGGCGGCGGGCGCGCAGTGGCTGCACCTGGTGGACCTGGACGCCGCGTTCGGCCGCGGCTCCAACGCGGAACTGCTCGCCTCGGTGGTAGGACGGCTGGACATCGCGGTGGAACTGTCCGGGGGCATCCGCGACGACGCCTCCCTGACCGCCGCGCTGGCCACCGGCTGCGCCCGGGTCAACGTGGGCACCGCGGCGCTGGAGAACCCGGACTGGGTCCGGGCCGCCATCGCCGGGCACGGCGACCAGATCGCGGTCGGGCTGGACGTGCGCGGCACCCGCCTCGCCGCCCGGGGCTGGACCCGGGAGGGCGGCGAGCTGGATGAGGCGCTGGAGCGGCTGGACGCCGACGGCTGCGCCCGGTACGTGGTCACCGACATCAGCAAGGACGGCATGCTGTCCGGGCCGAACCTGGACCTGCTGCGGCACGTGTGCGCCCGGACGGCCCGGCCGGTGATCGCCAGCGGCGGCGTGTCCAGCCTGGCCGACCTGGAGGCCATCGCCGCCCTGGTGCCGGACGGGGTGGAGGGTGCGATCGTGGGGAAGGCCCTGTACGCCGGGGCGTTCACCCTGGAGGAGGCGCTCAAGGCGGTGGCGGCGTGACGCGCCGGGTCTTCAGCGGCACGGAGTGGGAGCCGGTGGTCGGGTACAGCCGGGCGGTTGCGGCGGGGGACCACGTGTTCGTGGCCGGCTGCACCTCGGTCGTGGGCGCGGAGTTCGTGCACGAGGATGATGCGTACGCGCAGACGGCCCAGGCACTGCGGAACGTGGCGGCCGCCCTGGGCCAGCTGGGCCTGAGTCTCGCCGACGTGGTGAGCACCCGGATCCTCGTCACCGACATCTCCCGCTGGCAGGAATACGGCCGGGCGCACCGGGAAGCGTTCGGCGACACGATGCCCGCCGCCACCATGATCGAGATTGCCGGGCTGGTCGATCCGCGGATGCTGGTCGAGGTGGAGACCGTCGCCTACCGCCCCGGGATCGGCACCTGATGCCCCCGCGAGCCCCGGTGCCATCCATCCAGGCTCCCGTCACGCAGGCCCCGGGCCCCCCGGCACCCGCCCGCCGGATCGTGATCAACCGATTGGTGCTGCCCCAACGACACCAATCGGTTGATCACGATCATGGCCTGCGGCGGCAGTCACCTGCCGGGGCAGGTGGGGCAGGTGGGAGTTTGTGCGCCCGGCGCCGACTCCAGGGCCGCGCCGGACGGGGCCCGGCGGGACGGGGCCTGGGGGGACGGGGCCGGGCGGGACGGGGTCCGGCGGGACGGGACCGGGCATGACGGTGGCGGTGCGGGTGATCCCCTGCCTGGATGTGGACGCCGGGCGGGTGGTCAAAGGGGTCAACTTCCGTGACCTGCGCGACGCGGGCGACCCGGTGGAGCTCGCCGCCGCCTACGACGCGGAAGGCGCCGACGAGCTGGTGTTCCTGGACATCACCGCGTCCAGCGGCGGCCGCGAGACCATGGTGGACGTGGTCGGGCGGACCGCGGACCAGGTGTTCATCCCCCTCACCGTGGGCGGCGGGGTCCGCAGCGTCGCGGACGTGGACCGGCTGCTGCGGGCCGGCGCGGACAAGGTGTCGCTGAACACCGCGGCCATCGCCCGCCCCGAACTGCTCGCGGAGGCCGCCCGGCAGTTCGGGTCGCAGTGCGTGGTGCTGTCCGTGGACGCGCGCCGAGTGTCGGATGGGGCCCGTGGGTCTGATGCTGCCAATGAGGCTGGTGGGGGTGGTCCAGGCCCGGAGGATGGGGCGGAGCGCCCCGCGCGTTTCGAGGTGACCACGCACGGGGGGCGCCGGGGGACCGGGATCGACGCCATCGAGTGGGCGGCCCGCGGGGCGCAGCTGGGCGTCGGCGAGATCCTGCTCAACTCCATGGACGCGGATGGCACCAAGGCGGGCTTCGACCTGGAACTTATCTGGGCGGTGCGCGCGGTCGTGAGCGTGCCCATCATCGCCAGCGGCGGGGCGGGCGAGCTGGCGCACTTCGCCCCGGCCGTCGGGGCGGGCGCCGACGCCGTGCTGGCGGCCAGCGTGTTCCACTTCGGCCAGCTGCGAATCGGCGAGGTCAAGGACGCGCTGCGCGGCGCCGGCCACCCGGTCAGGTAGCCGGCCGGCCCGCGCCGGGGGCCCGCCGGGGGCACGGTACGCCCGCAGCCACCGGGCGCTCAGTCCACGGGCGCTCAGTCCATGGGCGCTCGGTCCATGGGCGCTCGGTCCACGGGCGCTCAGCCGACGGGCGCGCCCAGGCCGGCCGACAGGGCCGCGCC
>JAOPYP010000384.1 GCA_025964635.1 Actinomycetes bacterium
GGCCGGGGCCCGGCCCAGCGTGGCGCGGGCCCTCTCCCGGCTGCGCATCGGCATCCCCTGGGCCCTCCCGGGATCCCTTGACCCGACTTTGCTCAAGGCTTAGCCTAAGTTCTAAACTAATCAACACTGTCGGTGCCGACGGCGCCGCACATCGCCATCCCTGATGCGCAGTGAAGGAGCAGTCGGCAGTGTCCATGCACTTCCCGCCAGGTTTCCATTTCGGCGTGGCCACGTCCGCGTACCAGATCGAGGGCGCGGCCGATGAAGACGGCCGGGGACCCTCGATGTGGGACACGTTCTGCAGCGTCCCCGGTGCGGTGACCCACGGCGACACCGGCGCGATCGCCTGTGATCACTACCACCGGACCGACGAGGACATGGATCTCGCGGCCGGGCTGGGGCTGACCGCCTACCGGTTCTCGGTCGGCTGGCCCCGGATCGTGCCGGACGGCACGGGCAGCGTCAACCAGAAGGGCCTCGACTACTACCGGCGCCTGGTCGATGGGTTGCGCGCCCGGGGCGTCGAGCCGATGGCCACCCTGTACCACTGGGACCTCCCGCAGCCGCTGCAGGACGCCGGCGGCTGGGTGAACCGCGACACCGTGGCCCACTTCTGCGACTACGTGCAGCTCGTGCTGGACAGCCTCGGCGACGTGGTCCCGGTCTGGGTGACGATGAACGAGCCGTTCTGCTCGGGCATGATCGGCCATCTGCAGGCGCGGCACGCGCCGGGCGTCGCTGACCTGCACTCCGCGCTGGCCGCCTCCCATCACCTGCTGCTCGCCCACGGCCTGGCCATGGGCATGATCCGGGACCGCGCCCCGCAGGCCCGGGCGGGCATCACCCACCTGCTCTCGGACATCCACGCCGCCTCGGACTCCGGCGCGGACCAGGCGGCGGCCCGGCGGCTGGACGGCTACGAGAACCGCTGGTTCCTCGACGCGGTGCTGCGCGGCAGCTACCCCGCCGACATGCTCGACTGGTACCAGCGGCAGGTCCCGCTGGACTTCATCCGCGACGGCGACATGGAGATCATGGCCGCGCCCGCCGACTTCATGGGCGTCAACTACTACGAGACCAAGCGGGTGGCCGGGGACCCGGACGAGCCCTTCCACCAGGCCCGCGTCATCCCGGCCGCGCACTACCTGGACGCCGCCGAGCTGACCGCGAACGGCATCGACGCGCGCCCGGCCGGCCTGGGCCGGATCCTGCGCCGCGTGCACGAGGTCACGCCGCTTCCCCTCTACATCACCGAGAACGGTGCGGCATACCACGACTACGTCGACCCCGAGGGTGGCGTGGATGACGTGGAACGGGTCGCGTACCTGACCGCCCACTTCGGCGAGACGCTGGCCGCGATCCGGGCCGGGGTGGACGTGCGCGGCTACTTCGTCTGGTCGCTGCTGGACAACTTCGAGTGGGCCGACGGGTACAGCCGCCGGTTCGGCCTGGTGTGGGTGGACTTCGGGACGCAGGCGCGTATCCCCAAGGCGAGCGCCCGCTGGTACGCCCAGCTCATCACGGACCAGCCGGCCCAGCTCATCACGGACCAGCCGGCCCAGCTCTTCGCGGACCAGCCGGCCCAGCGCCCCTGACCCGCCGCGCCTCCGCCGCCTGATTCTCCGCAACGACAATCACGAGCGGCCCAGCGACACGACCAGGCTCGCGTGCTCCCGGCTGGCCTCGATCAGCACCGCGTTCCGCTGGTCGGATCCGGTCGCCCGCTCCGCGGCCTCGGCGGCGTCCCGGCCGAATTCCATGTGCCGGCCGATCAGCCGGCCGAGCCGGGTTTCCTCGGCGAGGTCGATGTACCAGACCTCGTCGAGCAGGCCCGCCACCTGCGCCCACGGGCCGGACCGGAGCAGCAGGTAGTTGCCCTCGGTGATGACCAGGGGCACGTCCGGCGGGACCGGGACCGCGTTCGCGATCGAGTCCTCGATGCCCCGGTCGAAGCGCGGCGCATACACGACTCCCTCGCCCGGGTCCCGCAACCGCCGCAGCAGGGCCACGTATCCGGCCGCGTCAAAGGTCTCGGGGGCGCCTTTGCGGTCCGCCAGCCCGATCTCGGTGAGAAGCTCGTGGGCCAGGTGGAACCCGTCGAGCGGCACGCACGCGGCGGCCGGTCCCAGCTCGTCCCGCAGTCGCGCGGCCAGGGTGCTCTTCCCGGCCGCGGGCGGCCCGGTGATCCCGAGGACGGCCCGGCCGGGCCGGGCCGCCAGGGCCCGGGCGCGCTCCAGCAACTGCCGGAAAGGCACTGGTGGCCCGGGGGGACGACCCCCTGGGATCCCCGCAGAGTCCATGGCCGGCGCGGGTCAGGGGGTGCGGAGACTGCCGATGCTCAGTGACCCGTCTGCGCTGCCCCCGGCATCCGCGGACGGGCCGTCCGGCACGCCCTCGTCCAGCAAACCCTGCCGCTCCTCGGTCTCCCGGACGTACTCGGCCGGGTCCTTGTCCACCGGCCGGACCCCGGCGTAGTGCTGGGCCTCGTACCTCACCAGGGCGACACCCAGATCGTGGCGCAGCTGGAGGCTGGCCAGCCTGCGGAAGTCGGTCAGGCCCTCCCGCTCCTCCTCGGCCATGTGATCGCTGTTCGCCAGGTTCGCGGCGGCGACCCGCGCGTACCACTCGTCGCTCCCGACCGGGTGACCTGGCACGGACATGACCGCGTCGCGGATCTCGTTGTGGTCGTGGATCGCGTCGAGGGTCTCGTCCTCCGCGGACCCGGCGCGCCGGGCCTGGATACCCACCCGCAGCAGCGCGGGGTAGAAGATCTCCTCTTCCGCGGCGGCGTGCAGCTCCAGGAAGGCCGCCAGCCGGTCCCAGACCGCGCCCAGGGTCTCCGTGTCGGAGCGGTCGACCTGCTCCAGGATCGCGAAGAGCCGGCGCTGCTCGTGGTGGTCGTCGAGGATCAGCTGAGTGATGTCCACCTGGATGCCCTCTTTCCGTGTCCTGGACTCTTTCTATCCCTAGAGGGCCGGCTGCTGGCCACCGGGGTGCGGCAGCCTGGTCAGCAGCCGCACGTGCGTCCCGGTCCCGTCGGCCGCCACCTCGAGTGCATCGCAGGCCTGGCGGGCTAGCCAGAGCCCGTGCCCCTGGGTGGCGTGCCGGTCCGGCGCCAGGTACGTGGCGAGCGGATCGGCGATGCCCGGGCCGCCGTCATGCACGTGGCAGACCAGCGCGGCCCCCTCGGTGTACACCCAGAGCCGGCGCGGCGCCCCGCCGTGCACGAGCGCATTGGTGATGATCTCGCCCGCCCCGGCCAGCAGCAAGTGGGCTGCCTCGCCGTCCACGCCGGCCGCCTGTATCTGCTCGCGCAGGAAGTGGCGGACGCTCACCAGGTCCTCGCCGCGGCCGAAGCCGATCGAGGCGCCCCCGGGCGGTGGCCCGACCACGGGTGAGAGGTCCCGGATGAGAGAGCGCGGGTCGCCGAACGACTCGCTGGGCCGCACACGATCGCCCTGGATCAGCTCCGGGTGGGTTCGGCAAACGCCGGCCAGTACGTCGCCAGGCAGTTCGGCGTCGTTGTACGGGCACAGTATTGAGACGGGGAAGCCGGCGTACACGACATTCGCCGCCGCCTCCATCCGCAGGTAGTCCGTGATCTCCGCAGGCGCCCGGCCCGCCAGCGCCTGCTCGGCAACGATGCGCGCCCGCTGCCCGTCACTGGCGTGGCGGCGCAGCCAGTGGACGAGGACCCGCGTCGCCTCCCCCTGGCGCCGGTAGATGCCGGCGGAATCGGCGAACTCGACCGCGGTGTGGTCGGCGCCAAGTTCCGCCCGGATCCAGGCCAGCGGCCCGGCCGGGACGGCGGCCAGGATCTGCTCGCCGCGGGCCAGGCCCTCGCGGATGAACGCCCCGACCACGGCGCGGAACCCCGGCTCATCCTGGTAGAGCAGCGCCCGGTGGGCACTGGTGGTGTCCGCGGGCCAGGTCATGATTCGATCACCACGGCGTCGGCCCGGAATCCGGCCAGGTCGAGGACGCGCCGGACCGGGCCGGTGGCGTTCGCCAGCGTGATCTGCCCGCCGGCGGGCAGTCCGGCCGCGATCAGGTAGATCTCCCGCAATGAGCCGACGTCCGCGAACGTGACGCCGCCGAGGTCGATCCGCAGCCGCGGGCTGGCCGCGAGGCGGGCCTGTACCACCCGGGCCAGGGCGGCGCCGTTGGTGAGGTCGAGCTCACCCTCGACCCGCACCGCCGGCGGCGGGACCGAGGCGATGAACAGCGCGAGCGGCAGCTGCTGCCCGCCGGTGGCCACCCCGCTGTGCTCGGCCGCGATGAGAGCCGTCGCCGGCTCATCCAGCTGCCGCTGGTCGTACTGGCAGATGGCGGCGATACCCACCTCCCCCAGCATCCGCGACACCATGCGTTCCCAGCGGACGAGCCCATCCAGTGACCCGGCCGGCCAGGGCTGGCCACCCATCTCCCCGGTGATCCGCAGGCCGGGGAATCCCGCCGCGAGCGACTGGCTGAGCGCCAGCCGGAACGTCGTCACCAGCCGGGCCAGGTCCGTGGTGGCCGGATCACCGTAGACCTCACCGAAGCTGGGCAGCAGCAGCTGACCGCCGCGCAGCGGCCGCCCGGTCTCGATCCCGCCCGCTTCGAGCAGGGCCAGGGTCACATCCTGCGGCCCGGGGCCCACGTACATGACCCGGTCCCCGGCGCCCAGCGCGCCGCGGACTACCTCGGCGGTGAGCTGCCGGCGCTCGTCCTGATCCTGGTACAGCGCGCACAGGTGCTGACCGGACATCACCGTGCCGAGGTCGCCCGGCGGCCGTCCGAACCGCGGCCGGGCCACCTCGTCGTCGCTGTCGATCAGCCGATCCTCTCCGGTCAGGGAACGTTCCCCGCCCGGCCAGGTGCGGGAGCGTGCAGGACACTCACCCATGCCCCCGCCCCGGGCCGCTAAACGCCCAGCCTGAGCCGTGCCGGGTCATCCGGACCGGCCCGGCGGTTCATCCGGGCCGGCCGGGGTACCGTTACGCTGGGCCTGCCGCCCCGGTATCCCAGCCCACGGGGCCCCAGGCCGGACCGCGTTCAAGCCCGCTGGTGCGCCACACCCACGTGGAAAGACCCGTGTCTACAGAATCTGGCCCCGCCGCCGTGCGCTCGCATCGCCATGTGGTGCAGTTCTACGACCGCGATGAGGAGCTGGCCGAGAGCGCGGGGGACTATCTGGCCGATGCGATCGGCGAGGGGGGCGCGGCGATCATCGTGGCCGCCCCCGCCCGGTGCGCCAGTTTCGAGGCCCGCCTGGCCGCCTGCGGCGTGGATGTCGACGCGGCCCGCCGCGACGGCACCCTGGTCTTCCTGGACGCCACCCGGCTGGCCCGGCGGCTGACCCGGGCCGGCCGGATGGACCGGGCCGCGTTCGATGGCCAGATCCGCCCCGCGATCCTGGCCGCGGGTGAGGCACCCGGGCCGGTCCGGGTGTACGGCGAGATCGTCGCCTTGCTGTGGGCGGCCGGCCACGTCAACGCCGCCCTCGAGCTGGAGGGCTTCTGGAACGAACTGGGCCGCGAGATCCCGTTCTCGCTGTACTGCGGTTACCCGCGGCGGTCGGTCGAGAGCAGTCATCATCACGGCGCGGTCAGTGAGGTCTGCCGCCTGCACACCGCGGTGGTCGGCCGCCCTGTCCGCCGGGCCAACTGGGCGGACGCCGCCCGCACGTTCGGGGGGACCCGCGAGGATCCCCGGGCGGCCCGCAGGTTCGTGCTCCAGATGCTGGCCCCCTGGCGGGAGGAGCAGCTGGCCGCGGACGCCGCGCTCGTGGTCACCGAGCTCGCCACGAACGCGGTGCTGCACGCCGGGTCGGCCTTCAGCGTCAGCCTCACGCTGTCCGCGGACGTGATCCGGATCAGTGTCGGGGACACTGTTCCCGCCGGGCCGCCCGGGGACGGGGGGCTGGCCGCCGCGCCGGGCCACGGGCTGGGCGTGATCGCCGCGATGGCGACCCGCTGGGGCTTCGAGACGCTGGCCAGCGGGAAGGCCGTGTGGGCCGAGCTGGCCCTGTCTGACTAACTCTGTCTGACTAACCCTGTCTGACTAACCCTGTCTGACGAACCGGGCGACCTACACGGTGGCCAGGCTGCGCAGGAGCGCCCTGGTCTCGCGGCGGCTGCGGCCCGGGTCGTCGCCCACCGGGAAGATGATGGGCCACAGCTCGGTCACGCCGGTATCCGCGAGCCGCCTGAGCTGCTTCCCGATGTCCGACTCGGTTCCGCTGACGGCCAGGGCACCCGGCGAGGCGGCGCCCTCACGGTCCAGCAGCCTGCGGTAGTTGTCGAACCCGGCGTACCGGGCGAAGACCTCGTCGGCGGCCCGCCGCGCGGTCCCGGCGTCAGCGCCGGGCCCTGGTGTGAGCGCCACCGGCAGCGCGGCCACCACCCGCGGCCCGGCCCGGCCCGCGGCCGGCGAGTTCCCGGAAGCACGGTTCCCGGAAGCACGGTGCAGCCGCGGGACGATCTGCTCCCCCAGCGTGCGCGGCCCGGCCAGCCAGGTCACGACGCCGTCGGCGAGTTCCCCCGCGGCCTGCACCATCAGCGGGGAGAGCGCGCCCACCAGCACCGCCACCGGGCTGGTGCCCGGCACGGTGAAGCCGCCGTCCACCTCGTAGAAGTTGCCGCGGTAGCACACACTGCCTTCGCGCAGCAGCGGGACCAGCACCGAGAGGTAGTCGCGCATGTGCGCGGCGGGCTGCTGGTAGGCGAGCCCGTGCAGGTCCTCGATGACCGGCCGGTGCGACACGCCCACGCCGAGCGTCAGCCGGCCCCCGCAGAACGCCTGGGCCGTCGCGGCCTGCTGGGCCAGGGCCAGCGGGTGCCGCGGGTAGGTCGGCACGATGCCCACGCCGAGGTCGATCCGGCTGGTCCGGGTGCCCGCCACGGCCAGCACGCCGAGCGCATCCACGCCGCGGGAAAAATGGACGGTCCACGCGGACCCGAACCCCTCGGCCTCGGCCGCCACCACCTCGCCCACGATGTCCTGCGGGCGCATCGGCGTGCCAAGCACCTCGCTTCCGGCCCCCATCGCGATCCGCATCCCAGCAGCATCCCGCGGTCACCCGGGGCCGGCCAGGTCCCGCCAGGCCAAGCGGCCGACCCCGGCTCGTCCGCAGATGGCGAGCCGGGGGCGGCCGGTCCCCCGCCGGGATCATCCCGGCGGGGCCGGCGCGGCTACCGGGCAGCGCTGGATGCGGGGCAGGCGGCGGGAGCGGGGCTGATCCCCTGGCCGGCGCCGGTGCGCCGTACTGGTGCTGGCCGTACTGGTGCTGGCGGGACTGGTGCTGGCGGGACTGGTGCTGGCGGCCGGGGCACCTGCGGCCACGTCCGCCGCCCCGGAGACGGCAGCCGGGACCGGCTCGCCGCGCAGGATGGCCAGCCGCCGCCTGGAGGGCAGCAGGGCGAAGGCGAGGACGGCACCGGCCGCGAACAGGGCGGCGGAGACCGTGAAGGCCACCGTGTACCCGTGCACGGCGGCGTCCGTACGGGCCAGCGGGCCGGCCGGATGGGCGGTCAGGTAGCGGGCGGTGGCGCTGAGGGCGACCGTGCTCAGCGCCGAGGCGCCGATCGAGCCGCCCACCTGCTGCATGGTGTTGACCAGCGCGGAGGCCACGCCTGCGTCCTGGGGCCGCACACCGCTGGTGGCGGTGTTGATGGCCGGGGCGAGGATCATCCCGAAGCCGAGGCCGAGCAGGATCAGCGCGGGCAGCACGCCGGTGGTGTAGCTGGAGGTCACGCTGAGCTGGGTGAGGTACGCCATCGCGGCGGCCCCGGTGAGCAGCCCGCTGGCGATGAGGGTGCGGGGGCCGACGCGGGGCAGCAGCACGTTGCTGGAGGTGTTGGCGCTCACCAGCAGGCCGCCGATCATCGGCAGGAACGCGAGGCCCGCGGTAACCGGGCTGTAGCCCTTGACCGTCTGCAGGTAATAGGTGAGGAACAGGAACGCTCCGAACAGCGCGACCGCGGCCACGCCCACGGACAGGTAAGCGCCCCCGCGGGTGCGGTCGAGGATGACCCGCAGTGGCAGCAGCGGGTAACGCACCCGCCGCTCGGCCAGGCCGAACGCGGCGATCAGGAGGACCCCGGCCACGAGGGAGCCCACGGTGAGGGCGGCCGACCATCCGGCCGTCTCGGCATGGGCGAAGCCGAACACGATCAGGAACACGCCCAGGCCGCCGAGCACGGCCCCGGTGACATCGACGCGCGGCCGGCTGGCCGGGCGGCCGCCGCGGATGAAGACCAGCGCCCCGGTCACGGCGACGGCGGCGAAGATCAGGTTGACGTACAGGGTCCACCGCCAGGACAGGTCCTGGGTCAGGAACCCGCCCAGGATCAGGCCGACCGCGCCGCCGGCGCCCGCGACCGACCCGAACACCCCGAAGGCCCGGGCGCGTTCGCGGGGGTCGCGGAACGTGGTGATCAGGGTGCCGAGGGCCGCCGGGGCAAGGATCGCGCCGAATGCTCCCTGCAGGCTGCGGGCCGTTACCAGCAGCCCGAACGACGTCGCCGCCCCGCCCAGGGCCGAGGATCCGGCGAAGCCCAGCAGGCCGGCGATGAACACCCGCTTGCGGCTGAACATGTCGCCGATCCGGCCGCCCAGGAGCAGCAGGCCGCCGAACGCCAGCGCGTAGGCGGTCACGATCCACTGGCGGTCCGCGTTGGGGAAGCCGAGCGCGCGCTGCGCCGAGGGGAGCGCAATGTTCACGACGGTGGCGTCCAGGACCACCATCAGCTGGGCGATCGCGACGATGACCAGGATCAGCCAGCGATGATCCGCCGAGAGTGGCTGCCGGGTGCCGCTCGCTGTGTCTGTCACGGCGGTCCATCTCCTCTGTTCCGGGTGGTTCCCTGGGTACCGCGCCGGCTCTGGCGAACCGGGCCGGGGCGTGCAGGTTCAATCATAAAACCGACTTGGTCTAATTACGCAACCCTCTGGACGAGATTTTGCATCTAATTATGCAACTGACTACTCTGGTGGGTATGGAACGGAAGTCCTTCGCGGACATGGGCTGCTCGGTCGCGCAGTGCCTGGAGACCGTCGGTGACTCGTGGACCATGCTGATCGTCCGGGACGCCTCCAACGGCGTCACCAGGTTCGACGAGTTCCGCGAGAACCTCGGCATGCCGCGGAACACGCTCCGGGACCGGCTGGCCAAGCTGGTCGAGTCCGGCGTGCTGGTGAAGGTCCCCTACTCCGACCACCCGCCCCGGTACGACTATCTGCTGACCGACGCGGGCCGCGACCTGTGGCCGGTGCTGACGGCCATGCGCCAGTGGGGCGACCAGCATGGCCGCCCGGACGGGCCCATCCGGATGGCCCACGCGGCCTGCGGCGCACCCGCCAGGACCGTGGTCATCTGCGAAACGTGCGGAGACCAGCTCGGCCATGGCGACGTGACCATGGTCCCCAAGGCCAGCCTCGTGCGCCCCTGATCCAGCCGGCCGGCCTGGCCGTCTGCGCGCGGCTCAGCCTGGCGTGACCAGGCCTGTCTCGTAGGCGATCATCACCAGCTGGGCGCGGTCGTGGGCGTCCAGTTTCATCAGCAGGCGGCTGACGTGTGTCTTGGCCGTGGCGGCCGAGATGTGCAAGCGCTCGCCGATCTCGCTGTTCGACCAGCCGCCCGCCACCTCGACCAGCACCTCCCGCTCTCGCTCCGACAGCGGATGGAGCAGCGTGGGTGAGGTGTAGGCACCCGGCTCAGGCCGGTCGGCGAACTCGCGGATCAGGCGGCGGGTGATGCTGGGGGCCAGCAGGGCATCCCCGGCGGCCAGGACCCGGATCGCGGCCAGCATCTCCTCCGGCGCGGTGTCTTTGAGGAGGAAACCGCTGGCCCCGGCCCGCAGCGCCCGGTAGACGTAGTCGTCCAGGTCGAAGGTGGTCAGCATGAGCACGCGGGCTCCGGCCGTGCCGGGGTCGGTGGTGACGGCCCGGGTGGCCTCGATGCCGTCGAGGACCGGCATCCGGATGTCCATCAGGACCACGTCGGGGCGGTGCTGGCGGGCCAGCGCGACGGCCTGGGCGCCGTTGGCGGCCTCGCCCACCACCTTCATGTCCGGCGCCGCCCGCACCATGACCACGAAGCCGCCGCGGACAAGCGCCTGATCGTCGGCGACCACCACGCTGATCGTCACCGGCTGCCCCCGCTGAGCGCGGTCCCGCCGGCCGGGGTGCGGCCGGGGCCGGCGTCACGGCCGGGCAGATCGGCGGTGGGGAGGCTGGCCCGGACGCGGAAGCCGGCGCCATCGGGCCCGGCGGCCAGCTCACCGCCGAACAGGACGGCCCGCTCGCGCATCCCGATCAGCCCGTGACCGCCGCCAGACCGGGATACCGGCCGCGGGGCCGGCCCGCGGGGCCCCTCGTCGGTCACCTCGATGGTCACGTCCTCCGGACGGTAGCTGATTGCGACCCGCGCCCGGGTCGGGCCGGCGTGCCGGATCACGTTGGTGAGCGCCTCCTGCACGATGCGGTAGGCGGAGAGGTCGGCGGCGGCGGGCAGGGCGCGGGCGGGGCCGCGGATGGCCACCTCGATGTCTGCACCGGCCGCCGCCGCGTCGGTGACCAGCCGGCTCAGGTCGGCCAGTCCCGGCATCGGGGTCAGCTCAGTCTGGTCATCCTGGGCGTCCCGCAGCACGCCGACCAGCAGGCGCATCTCGTGCAGCGACCGGCGGGTGGTGGTCTCGATGATGCCGAGGGCCTCGCGAGCCTGCTCCGGGTCGGTGTCGATGACCATGCGGGCCACCCCGGACCGCACCGCGATCACGCTCATCGCGTGGGCCACGATGTCGTGCAGCTCCCGGGCGATCTGGGCCCGCTCACCGGCCATGGCCCGGCGGGCCTTCGCCGCCCGTTCCGCCTCCGCGGCGGCCGCCTTCTCCGCGGCCCGCTCGGCCTGCTGCGCCGCGTACACCCGGCTGGCCCGGGTGTTCTCCCCGGCCAGCCAGCCGAGCAGGACGACGGCCACGTCCCCGATTGCCGAGGGGACGACCATTCCGCCGCCGCCGGCGATGGTGGCGGCCAGCACCGCGCAGGCCACCAGGCCGGTGATGACCAGGGCCGTCCGGCGGGAGGAGACGACCACCACGCAGTAGAGGGCCATGACCACGTAGAAGGTGGCTGGCCCGCCCCGTTGCAGGCACAAGCCCAGTACCGCGGCGAGCAGGACGATCGCCAGCGTGCAGCGCGGCAGCCGCCGCCGCAGCAGGGTGGCCACCGAGGCGACGGCGAAAGCGGCCCAGCCGACGGTGTCCCAGGTGGTTCCCGACAGCGTGGGAGAGTGCGCCGGCCTGAACAACGCGAAGGCGACGGCGATCGCCGCGACCGTGACCACGTCGATGGCCACCAGCTGGGCTTTCGTGAAGCGGTGCGCCGCCACGCGCCGGGCCAGCGGCGGGTCCGGGTCGGCCGGCACGGAGATGGCACGCATGACTGTGACGGTAGCGAACGCCGCACCCAGCTGGCATACGCCCACAGGGTGATTATGCGGTGCGCCTGGAGATGTAGCCGGGCGGCCCCGCTCCCGCCGGTACGCCAGCGAGGTGACGGCAGATCGAGCCTGCAGGCCCACGACGCCGGGCCGGCCAGCCGGAACCATTGAGCCCGGACTCAGACGACGTTTTCCCGGTCATTCAGCTCGGAGGTTTCGTGCCATGGGGTCACTGGCTCACTGGTGTTTCAGCCACCGCCGTACGGTAGTGACCGGCTGGCTGGTGGTTTTGATTTTCGTTGCGGCGATAAGCGCAATCGCCGGAAGCAGTTTCAATACCGATCTCAGCCTGCCGGGAACTGATTCTCAGGCGGCCGCGACCCTGCTGACCACGAACTTCCCGGCGGCATCAGGTGAGACGGACCAGATCGTGATCCAGGCCACCCGCGGCACCACGATCCGGTCGGCCCCGGTCCGGGCCGCGGTGACCGCGGCCCTGGGCCGCGCGGCCCGGGTCCCGGGCGTGGAGAGCGTGGCCAGCCCCTACGCGACGGATGGGGCAGCACAGATCGCCCGGTCCGGCACCACCGCCTTGGCCCGGGTCACCTGGGACAAATCCGGGGCCCAGGTGACGGCGGCCGACGCCAGGAACCTGATCGCCGCGGCGGAATCCGCGGACCGCGCGGACGTGCACATCTCCCTCGGCGGCCCCGCCATCACCAACTCCGAACGGGTGGGGCTGGGCCGGTCGGTCGGCGTCGGCGTGATCGCGGCGCTGGTCATCCTGCTCATCGTGTTCGGCGGGGCGGTACTTGCTTCGCTCCTGCCCCTGGCCACCGCCATCCTGGCGCTGGGGACAGGCATCTCGCTCATCGGCCTGCTCAGCCACGCATTCAGCATTTCCAGCGTCTCGACCCAGCTGGCCGTGCTGATCGGGCTCGGGGTCGGGGTCGACTACGGGCTGTTCATCATCAGCCGGCACCGGAGCGCGGTCAAGGCCGGGGCGTCCTACGAGGACGCCGCCACGCTGGCCGTGCGGACCTCCGGCCGCACCGTGCTGCTGGCTGGCCTCACCGTGTGCATCGCACTGCTGGGCCAGTTCGCGCTCGGCGTCAGCTTCCTCTACGGCGTGTCCGCCACCGCCGCTCTCGCCGTGGGCCTGACCATGGCCACGTCGCTGACGTTCCTGCCCGCCATGCTGGGGTTCCTCGGACCCAGGGTCCTGTCCCGCCGGGAAAGGGCGGCCCTGGCCGCCGGCGCCCCGTCCCGTCCGGAGGCGACCGGGATCTGGCTGGTCTGGCCCCGGATCGTCGAGGCCGGCAGCGCGCTCGCGGCCGTGGGCGCCCTGGCCCTGCTGGTCGTGATCGCGCTGCCGATCTTCGGCCTGCGCCTGGGTACCTCAGACTCCAGCACCGATCCGTCGGGCTGGACCACCCACCAGGCGTACGCCACCCTGGCCCAGGGGTTCGGTCCCGGCTTCAACGGGCCGCTCGAACTGGCGGCCCGCCCGGGCTCCTCAGCCGGCGTT